>CAJVWU010000009.1 GCA_913009755.1 uncultured Bacteroidia bacterium | reverse complement strand
AGCTTTTACATAGTTCTGTGATGGTGTATTTTCCTGTTCGCCATTCACAAATAAATTCAATTTTCTGTTCCATAATCGTTGTGTCTTTCCAAGGCATAGCTATCTGATTTTTGTTTCAGACTTCTACTTAAAAAGTGTAAACGATGTTTCTATAACTTTGTAAAGGATGTTTGTATATCGTACCTTTTTTCCCGGCTTCCAGGAAGCTTTTGCTCCATCGGTAATAAAGGTTGGGATTAATGCCTTCACGTCGGCAAATTGAGGCAATGCTCTCTTCTGCACGAAGGCCTTCCAGTACAATACGAATCTTTTCTTCTGAGGTGAATTTACCTACACCGTATGCTGCAAAACTTTGTGATTTGTTATTTCGAATTCTAAGGTTAAATAGTTTAGGACTACAATTGTAAATGTATAAACCAGCTCCTCTGGAATTTAAACTATCCAGTACAAAACCGTTTTGGATAGTAAATCCTTTTATAGTAGTTGAAGTATCAATTACTACTAAATAACTATTCATTGTTATTACACGACCATAGTTTCCACCATCAATAAATGTATTACTTGTGTCACCTGCACTTATTAAATGAATATTATTAATTGATGGCCAAACAAGATTTTCAAAATATATGCCTGGTTGCACCATTATTACATCATTGCTTTCAGAGGTATCCAGAGCTAATTGAATTGATGAAAATTGTAATGGGACATTTAAAGTGTCTGCCTTACAAGTTATAGTTACAATAAGTAATAGAATAATAATTATCTTGTATTTCATTTTCCTGAATATGTTTGGTAACTTCTTTTACCCGTACCAAAAGTACCGAATAACAACTAAAATTCCATGCTATCCGGTAAAAATTGTTTGGTTTTTATACGATTACAAATTCAGCAAATTTATCGTATGGCAGGCGACGACTGCCGCCGTTTCGGTGCGCAGACGTGAAGGGCCGAGGCGGACGGGACTGAAACCGTTTTGTACAGCCAGCTCCACCTCTGCCGGGCTGAAGTCGCCTTCGGGGCCAATGAGGATGAGGGCCGGATTTCCTTTGGTGTAAACTTTTGAAAGTTCGTCTGTTACCTCCGGGTCAATGAAGGCAATAAATTTTTCTCCTTCAAAGGGCTGCCTGATGAAGTTACCAAATTTTTCCGGCGGGTCAAGCCGGGGAAGGTTTGATTTGAGTGACTGTTTCATGGCAGCGATTAGTATCCGGTACAGCCTCTCCGTTTTTACCTGCCTGCGTTCGGAATGCTCACAAATTACAGGTGTGATCCGGTTGACACCTATCTCTGTGGCTTTTTCCAGAAGCCATTCATACCGGGTTATGTTTTTGGTTGGGGCAACAGCCATATTCACCAAACGGCCCGGTTGGCCCTCATCTTTTATTTTGGAGATAACGGCAAGCCGGCAGGCTTTCGGATTGTCATCTTCGATGCGGCAATCATAAAAGAATCCCTTTCCGTCGGTGAGCATCACCGCGTCTCCGGTTTTCATCCGGAGTACGCGCAACAGATGCTTCGACTCTTCCGGGCTAAGGGTGTGGGCATGCCCGGAAATTTCCGGTGCATAAAACAAATTCACTGACTGTTGGTATTTATCGCTTAATGGATCAGTATTTTACGGGTAATCAGGGCATCCTTCCCTGTCATCCTGAGAATATACAATCCAGCTTTCCAGTGGCCTGCCACTTTTATCTTTACCGGACTACTATTTTCGTCAAGGGGTGTATCGTAAACAACCTGACCAAGCTGGTTGACAATGCTGAGATGATTGTATGATTGCCCATACCTGACTTCAAATGAGTTGGTTGCCGGATTGGGAAATACGGTAACATCGTCTTCATTGGCGATAACCTCATCCTGTCCCACATACTGGCTGATCTGCACATTGTCAATCATCATGGGATTACCGTAGGCGCTGTAAGATTCAAAGGCAATTTGCACATTGGCTTGTCCTGCCCAGGGTGTCAGGTCAACATCAATACAACGGGCGCCCCAACCCGTCATGCACCAGTCAGAAGATACAGTGGGCCAGAAATTGTCGGTCTGTTTATGCGTGGCAAAGTTGCCACTACCGTCATCCCCTCCGGCAAATACCCGTGTCCAGTCTTGTGCACAATCCCCCGAGACATAAATGATCAGTGAATCGGTCAGTTGATCATGCCTTTTGGCAAATGCATACTGAAATTCAAGTGATGCCGAGCTCATGCCTTCAAGGTTGAACGGCGGTGAGATCAGCCTGTCACGTTCACCGATGGTGTAATAAATGCTGAAGTCAATTCCGGCTGAAAAGTCTCCCGGTAATGTTCCACCTGTTTGAAACAATTCCCAGGTGACGTCATCATCCGGGTTTTCGACGCTCCAACCCATAGTCCTGAAACCGTCATCTTCAAAAGTCTCTTTGTAATACGGTTGATATCCGCCAGGGTTAACTGCTCCTTTCCTAGTGAGCGTTGACGATCCATTCAGGTTCCAGACGGTCAGCGTAACATCATAAGAACCGGAGGCATCAAATACTACCTGTGGATTCTCACTGGTCTGGTCTGTACCGTTGATAAAAGTTACGGTTGAAGGGTTAAATACCCAATTCCATTGAATAGGGCTGTATTTGGTCAGGTCTGTAAAAGCAACCGTATCGCCAAGGCAATCATAGTTTTTATCTTCTGTAAAATCAATATCGGGCAATATGGTTGAGCTAACGGTGATATAATCATGTTTCAGCATCGTATCTGCCCCCAACAGGTTGCTGGCAATCAGTTGAACACTGTAAGTTCCTTCCGTATCATATTTAATGTCCTGCGGGTTTTTTTCCGATGATGTATCCGGTACGGCACCCTCAAAACTCCATTGCCACTGGTCGGGGATTCCGGTAGTTTGATCTGTGAAGTCTGCCGTTCCCCCGGTTGGGATAATGGTTTCATAAGCGGTGAAATCGGCAACCGGTTGGGCGGCAAAGCTAACGGATGCAATTTGGGTTTTCCAGTTCCATCCCCCATTGGAATATTCGGTGGTAAACCAGAAAGTCTGCCCATCGCTGGGGTCAACCGACATCATAGCATAATCGCCCCACCGGTTCACACCGGTTTGCGATTTGGTTCCTTCCACGATAGTCGTTTCATCAATATCCAGAACACCCAGGCCCATGGGGGCTCCTGTGGTTTGCCCTGCTATCCTGATAGAAGGATAGGTTGAGGGCCCTGAAACAGAATATCCCACGGCAATGTCACCGTTATCGTTCATGGCTACACTTGCCATCCAGCGTCCATCCCCGTCATTGGGGGCATAAGTTCCCTGCTGGTAAATACTCCAGCCACTCCCTGTGTTCCTCAACTCATACCAGCGCACTCCGGCACGGCCGCCACCGGCATTTACGGTGTGGTTGGTAACCATCACCTGGTAGTCCCCAAAGTTCCGGTATTGTAACCTGTACATCAACCTGCCGGCCAGTGTGCCCAGCCTTTGGCTTGTGCCGGGCTGAACAACATTGATATTGCTGGTTGAAAAAGGTTCGGTTGTTAACTGGTCCGTAAGTGTTACTGTTGAATTAGATGTGGTATCCCAATCAACGGCTACTTCCCATATACGCAATTTGTTGCTTCCCAAATTCACGAAATAGCTGGGTGCTCCGTCAGGCGGAAGCGTTGCACCGTCAACATCGGCAGGTAAAAGACTCCCGTAGTTGTAGCCCATATTAAAAAATATCATTGCAGCGCTGGAGTCACCGTTGATCATAGCATCACGGTCAACAACACAAATACCGCCTCCGGCCCAGCTCTGCCCGTTGACAAACTGGTTGACAGAAAAATAATAACCGTCAGGCCAGATGCCGAATTTCGGATAGTCGGGCATATTGTCAAATTCAAAAGCATACCGGTACCACGACCCTGTTGGATCAGAGGTAGTCGAAATAGCGACGAGTTCATAAAATTTATTATTGGTTGTATTGACTGCAAACTGGCTGGCCAGCCATCGGTCGGCATATTCGTCGTATAATACGATGGGGTCGCCGTCATTGGCATTATCGAAAGGCTGTCCATTGTCAAAACCTTCCCACAACGTCTGATTATCGGCCGGTTCCATAACCTGGTTTCCGTCTTTATCCCAGATGGCAAAAGATAAATTGATCATCTGAAAATAATAATCGGAACTCACGTCACCATCCGTATCAGGAGGGGCTACACCGTTCAGGTTGTCAATGCCGGGAAAGCTCAAATTGATATTGGGTTCGCTTCTTGATCCCCGTGCAGATGCATTAAAATCCTGTAAGACCGGATCGGGGCCGGACATGGCGGGTTCATTTTTGAATTCATCGGGTATCCCCAGATGGTTTTTAATGAGGTTATTTTTCCATGACCGTTCACGAACGCCCGGAGGAATGGGTTTTACATCCCGTAAGTTTTTCGAGACATCAAAATGAATGGGTTTCATGATTTTTGAAGGATGAATAGCCTGTGAAAAGAGGCCGTAAACAGGTAGCAACAACAGAATAATTGTTGTCAGCACAACATAACGATTTTTCATTTTTTTAAATTAATTAATGATATAATTTCTTGTAAAATATACTGTTCAATCTGGATGGAATAAACATTTGCGCACAAAAGTACATTAAAACACCAATTATTCCGGCAAGCTTCCTTGAACACTTTGTTAAATTTCTGTTAAAATACGGTGCATACTTCAGTAAATAATAACTTTTGCAGATAGCGGTTTGCCTGTACCTGTGATCTTCAAAAAGTATATGCCCGGTGTAAATCCCCCGTCTATTTGTATCCAGACAACATTATTTTGTCCTGTAAGTTGAGTGGAATAAACGGTTTGGCCCAGATGGTTTAACAACTTCAGTTGCGAATAGTTATTCTTTTCGGGAATCACAACATGGAAACTTCCGTTGGCCGGATTGGGATAAACCTTTAAATCTTTTTTTTCAGATGAAGACGCTTCCATGCCCACATATTGACTAATGGAGATCTTGTCAATCATCAGCGGATTCCCATAATCGCTATAGGTTTCAAAAGCGATGCGCACATTGGCCTGTCCTGCCCAGGGTGTAAGGTTCACATCAAAACACGAAGCCCCCCAACCGGCCATACACCAGTCCCCGTAATGGGAAGGCCAGAAGCCGTCAACGGGTTCATGGGTTGCAAAATTGCCACTTCCGTCTTCACCGCCTGCAAATACACGCGTCCAGTTTTGTCCGCAGTCTGCCGACACATAAACGATGAGCGAATCGGTCATTCCTTCATAACGCTGAGCATAAGCATGCTGAAATTCAAGTGATGCTGAATTCATGCCTTCGAGGTTAAACGGTGGCGAGATCAGCCTGTCACGTTCACCGATGGTGTAATATTCACTGAAGTTAACACCGGCTGCGATTTTATTTTCTCCCGGTTCCCCCAGGTTAAACAGTTCCCAGGTTATATCGTCATCGGGGTTTTCAACGGTCCATAGATTGTCGGAAAAGCTGCCCGAATCAAAGGTCTGACTATAATACGGTTCGATCCCCCCGGCCGTGATCATGTCGAATTTGGTTAATTGCGAAGAGCCGTTCAGGTTCCATACCGTCAGGGTGACGGCATATTTGCCTGCTTTGTCAAAAACAACTTTGGGGTTTTGACTTGTGCCCGAGGTGCCTTCCACAAAAGTAACATCCGAGGGGTCGAACTGCCATTCCCACTGGATAGGACTGTATTTGGAAAGGTCGGTAAATGAAACGGTAACTTCCGTACAAACAACTTCACCATCAGCCATAAAATCAACATCAGGCAGCAAGGTTGAACTTGTCGTAATGTAAGATTCTTTGATGACCGTATCGGTTCCCAGGTCATTGGATACGATAAGCCTGACACGGAAAGAACCTTCCTGATTGTAAAAGATTGAATCGGGATTTTGGTCAGATGATGAGTCGGGCCCGGCTCCTTCAAAAGACCATTCCCAGTTTGCAGGGACACCGGCGGTAAGGTCTGAGAAGTTGACGTCTTCGCCTACCGGGATGAGGGTGTCGTCGGAAGTGAAATCGGCGACGGGGGGAAACGAAGGCTTCAGGGTTGCCCACCATGTTCCCCATGTATTTTGAGGGGAAGCCGCATATTCCTGGATTGTCCAGAAGTTGATGTCGTTTACCGGGTCAACGCAGGTGGCGGAATAATCGCCCCACCGGTTGCGGCTACTGCCGAAGTCTTTATAATATGGAGCTTCCCCGTCTTTATATTGATAGTCCGTCCGTATGCTGTTGGTGTCGTCATAATAAGCTTTGAATGAATAGGCGGCTCCGGCATATTGGTTTGACGAAAACACATCATGGCCAATTAACATATCTTCATGGGCGTTCACGGCAATTGTCGGAAAGGCATAACAAAACAGGTTGGTGGAGTCTTCAATGCGGCCCCGCTGGAGGATCACACCACTGGTGTCCAGGTTCCACCATTGAATATCTGTTCGTTGTGGGTTTCCGGCCGGCACGAAGATATGATGCACAGCCCATAATTTGTTATTTCTGAAAATCACATTTTCCATCCTGGAATCCACTGAATTGATCTTTTCGGAAGAGCCCAGTTGGGGCAGAAAGTTTCCGCTCTGACCTGCCCAATCGTCCCACGGTTCGGGAACACCGATAGCGCCCTGGTATTCAAATGCCGGATTATCTGTTTCGCCACTGATCCTGAATTTTTTAATGTATCCGTAACCGCCCGAATTCCCATTGCTGGTGGCCAGGCAATACATATCTTCAGCGGTTGAATCATAAGTAACGGAAGGTACGATCGTGAAGGCTTCACCGGTGGCAAACCGTGTGTACGGAACGGTTTCTTCACCATTGTAGGCAGCCGATTTATCAAACACAAATACCGTTCTGTAATAATCTCCGCCAAACATGTTACCGCTTACGGTGATCCATTTTTTGTTGAAACCGATACTTGGGTAGTCAAACCAGGATTTATTCTGGTCATCGGTGTCAATCCAGTACATATTCCAGTCGCCAAGCGGATCAGGGGTTGCGCTCACACCGATAAAAAGTTTGGAAACAACCGGGTTGGAACCGCTGGCCGTAACCAGTATCCAGCGGTGGCCGTAAGGGTCATATAATATTTTGGGGTCGAAAGTGGCACCGCTTCCCGGCAAGGAACTCCAAAAGTTACCCAGCGTAGTTGTAAACAGGTTGTTTCCTTGTTTGTCCTGTATCCTGACCTGAGTGTTGAGTGTGATCATCAGGTGGTCAGGCCCTGCTGCCCCGTTTACGTCGGGGGGGATAATGTTTCCGGGATCGCCAAGGCCACGGATGGTAGTATCCGGTGCGGGGGATTGTTCCCTGACGGTACCTACATTCGTTTTTCTGAAGCCCTGGGGTTCGCGGTAAATCACTTCAGTATCATTGACTTTTAAAAGCGGGGGCTTCCAGTTTTTGTTGGGAACCTTAAAAGGGGGTGGCGATTCCGGGTTAACCTGTTCCAGCGACGATACCTTTATGGTCATTTTATTTTGTGTATGTTTTCTAATACCTTCGATGGATTGAGCCGTGCCAATCCCGGAAACACCCAGAAAAAATATGAACGTGAAAATTTTAATTTTTTGCATAAAAAATAATGGATTATTGAATGATCAATTTTTTAACTGCGATACCTGTTTTTCCTTTTACTTTTAAAAAATAAATGCCTTTGGACAGGCTGCTGATATCAACGGTTACAATGCCGGACCGGCTTTTCATAGTTTTTAAAACCTTACCATTTATATTGACAAGGGTCAGGTCGTTGGGGTTGTCATCGTCCAGACGGATGTTAAAGAACCCGGAAGATGGGTTGGGATAGATCACAAAATTATCCATCCTGTTTTTCTTGTCGAAAATCCCTACCGCGTTGCCAATTTCCACATTGGTTACATACAGGTTGTTGCCATACCCATTATATGATTCGAATTCAATTTTAATGTTGGCCTGCCCTGCCCATTGGCTTAAGTCAATGATCGGGCACACGGCGCCATATCCTGCTCCGCACCACTCGTCATTGTTTTGGGGAATAAAAAAGTCGCCTGTTTTTTCAGCCGTGGCAAACACGCCTTCGCCATCAGGCCCGTTGGCATATACGCTTGTCCAGCTTTCCCCGCAATCGGCCGAGACCTTAACGATAAGGGAGTCAACCTGGTAATATCGCTGGGCATAGGCATATTTAAAAGCAAGGTACACACTGCCGTAACCTTTAAAATTTAAAAGAGGTGAGATCAGTTCATCGCGGGCATCCAGGTTGGTGTAATCAATAAAATTCATCCAGCTTGCCGTAATGTCACCCTGATGATCGTTAACTGTTGTCAGCCCCCAGGTTATCTTACTGTCGGTATTGACAACCGTCCAGCCCATTTGCGCGAAAGTTTCACCACTGAAGTCTTCGCTATAAGGGATATCAGTGCCTCCGGCAAAAATATAATTGTCTTTTGTCTTGCTGCTTTGACCGGAAACATTTGTAACGGTCAGGGTCACCGAATAAGAGCCCCCTTCATCAAATTCAACAACCGGATTTTCGGAATTCTGATCGGTGCCTTCAACAAAGGTAACGGTTGACGGGTCAAATGCCCAGAGCCATTGTGTGGGACAGCCGGATGATTCGTCAATAAACCGGACCGGCACGGAAGTACAGTTCACGGTATCGCTCACCGTAAAGTCAACCTGCGGCAACATGGTTGTATCCACGGTGATGTAACCTGTTATTGTTTTTGTATCGGACCCGGCCGGGTTGGATACGGTTAAAGAAACCATAAAGGTTCCATGCTGGTCATAAACAATACCGGATGGATCCTGGTCGGTGGACGATGAGGGGGTAGCCCCCTCAAAAGTCCAGTTCCATTCGTATGGAACACCGGAGGAGCGGTCGTAAAAGTCAAGTGAGCACCCCACAGGGATATGGGTTTCAACCGCCTCAAAACCGGCAACCGGCATCGCGTAGAAAGCCGCGGATGACCAAAGCCCACGGCCATAAGTGGAAGCCCTGACGGCATCGTTGCTTCTGTCGGTGCTGTCGTAATAAACCTCAATTTCGGAAACCCGGGCTGAAACGGGCAATCCCACGGAAAAAGAAATCCACTGGCTCATGTCCTCATTTTTATAATAAATTCCGGCATCGGTTCCAACATACAGGCCGCCCTTTTCAAGTTTATAATATTTGATGGTGTTGGTGCTGGCGTTGGGCAGGTTAAGGGTGATGTCTTCCCAGGAATAGCCACGGTCAGTTGATTTATAAACTTTATAATTCAGGGTCATATAAACAATATCTGTGTTTGTGGGATCGGTTTCAATGTCGGTAGGCACACCGGTGGCAGGTAAGAATCCGGTGAGGTTTTCCCACGTGGGGTTGTCGGACAAAATTTTGTCGGACCTGTATAGTTTATTGCTCCACAGGGCTGCGTAAAAAATATTGGGGTCGGCTTCACTCTGTTCAATAACATTATGATTGGAGCCGGTGCCAAAGTCAGATATTTTTGTCCACTGGGTATTGTAAGACCGGATGTTGAGGCCAATCCACACGTTGTTCATCCCGACAAACATGGATTCGGGATCAGCAAGGTTAAGGGCGATAGGGGTTACCCAGGCTCCCGATTCACTGATGCCGTTGGAGATGGTGCCCTGGTTGGTGTTGTTGAAGATTCTTGAAATGCCGCCCCCGTTGTAATATTCACCGTAAGCATAGCGGTCATCTGCAAAGTCGTAGGTACAGTCCATGCCATCACCACCCATAACCGTGAGGAAACCATCGTCTTCACCAAGATAAGTAGCGGTGCCATTATCCTGATAGCCATTCATGACCTTGTCTTTGTTGAGCCGGGCCTGACCTATTTTATAGACCTGTGAGATAGCCAGTCCGCTGGTGATTTCCGTCCAGTTCACGCCTCCGTCATCCGTCCAGTAAATACCACCGTCCACTCCGGCATATAACCTGTTGTTTACCGGGTTGACTGCCAAAACGTGGCAATCGGCATGTACTGCGGCAACATTACAATCTCCATACCAGTGGGCCCTGATGAACCAACCGGCAGCGCCATTGTCTGACTTCCAGATATTCACGCCACCCGAGTAAAGCACATTGGCGTCTTCGGGGTCAACGGCAACGGCCAGGTCATACCAGCCCTGTCCGCTGCTTCCACCGTTGCACCCCCAGCTCATAATGTTGGGCGATGTAGCTTTCTGCGTAAATGTCAGGCCGGCATCATCCGAACGGTAAGTGGCATTGTATGCACTTCCGTTAACGGTGTGAAAATAAACTACGTCAGGGTCAGCCGGGGTAACCCCGATAACTCCCCTCGAAGAACTGCTGATAACGGAAGTGATCTTAGTCCAGGTGTCGCCGCCGTCAGTACTGCGGTAAAAATTTCCGTTGGAAGTTGCAAATACAACTTCCGGGTCATCTGTTTTATAGGCCATATTTTTAAAATTTCCGGATTGGACCAAAGTCCAGTTATTGCCGCCATTGGTGGTTTTAAACAGGCCCCCCGAAGTGGCTGCCAGCAGTTCATCGGGAAAACCGGGATGTATGAGCAGCCAGCCAACGGTTTGGTTGCCTATTCCGTTGTTGGCAAAATCGAAGGTAACACCACCGTCGGTACTTTTCATCACACCCAGCCCGGAAGCATCGCCGGCATCACGGTCACCGGTTCCGATGTAAATAATATCGGGATCATCATAATTGATGGCAATGGCCGAAACCCCCAGTGTCGGTAGGTCATCAGTATAACTGTTCCATGTTGTTCCGCCATCGTTTGTTATCCATAATCCCCCTGACGGAGCGCCTACATAAATAATGTCAGGATTTGTGGGATGAAAAGCAATGGCATTCAGGCGTCCGTTGCCGTTAGGCTGGCCGGTACCTGAGTTTCCGGGTTGCTCAATGGGACCGAGGTTAGTCCAGTCGCCCTGAAATTCATCATCGCGGACAGTAGAATTTTGTTTCTGAAAATCGAAATAAGCTTTAAAAACTTCATCGGCCGGACGCCTGGTTCCGTCGGGATAAATCCGGGTTGCCCAGAAATATTCCCAGCGTTTAAACGGTTTGTAACCACATCCCGGCGTAATTTCACGGTTCGCCCAATATTGGTTGAAGGCATCAACAGTTTCGTAAAAATTGGCATCCGGGTCCTGCATCATTTCAATCCAGTAAGGATAATGTGCATAGTCTTTTTTGTTTTTTTGCAGGTTGGCCTGCGAGAGGGCAGTAAAAGAAAAAGCTGCAACCAATACTGCAAACAGCGTATATTTTTTCATTTTGTTGAGGGATTAATGTCAAAGGTGAACAAAGTTACTTAGAATTGTTCTCAATCAACAGACAAAGTGAACCTAATTAATGTTGCCTGAGTGCTGTTAAGAATTTGTTAACCCCCCAAAAAAGTTGCTCATCTTTTTTTTGCCCGGATCATCGTTTCAAGCTGGTCCCAGAGTTGTTGTGGTATTTTTTCAAGCATGTTGAATTCGCCGGCTCCCTGAAGCCATTCGCCGCCGTCAATGGTAATGACCTCGCCATTGATGTAGGCTGAATAATCTGACATGAGATAAGCGGCGAGGTTAGCCAGTTCCTGGTGTTCGCCCACGCGTTTGAGCGGTACTTTTTTTGAGATGTCGAATTTCTCTTTCAGGTCGCCGGGCAGCAGGCGATCCCAGGCGCCTTTGGTGGGGAAGGGCCCCGGGGCAATGGCATTCATCCTGATTCCGTATTTTGCCCATTCAACGGCCAGCGAGCGGGTCATGGCCAGCACACCGGCTTTGGCTGTTGCGGAGGGAACAACGTATCCGCTACCTGTCCAGGCATAGGTTGTAACAATATTGAGTACCGTTGATGTTTGCTGCTTTTCCTTTATCCAGTGTTTGCCGAAGGCGAGGGTGCAGTTTTTACTGCCTTTTAAAACAATGTCAATGATGGTATCGAAGGCATTGGAAGACAACCTTTCGGTGGGGCTGATGAAATTTCCCGCCGCATTATTGACCAGTCCGTCCACCTGGCCAAAATGTTTCAGTGTTTCCGCAAGAACATGCTCCACTTTTTCGTAGTTACGTACATCGCAGGCAACGGGGAGGATTTCCCCGCCGGTTTCCTGTTGCAGTTCTTCTTTGGTTTTTTGTAATTTTTCCAGGTTGCGCGAGGTGATCACCACCCCGGCGCCGAGGGTTAAAAAATAACGTGTCATGGCTTTGCCGAGGCCGGAGCCGCCACCGGTAACAACAATGACCTTGTTGTTTAATTCTTTGTTTTTGAACATGGGGTCTTTGTACATCTTTTCGTCTTTTTAGGATTGCAAAATACGGTATTCTCTATTTGCATCTCTATTTTTAATGCAAAAATATTTTTCAGCATCCCATGAAAAAAATCAGTATATTTGAAACCGGACACTAAAATCAATAGCTATGAAAAAAATATCTTTTACTGTCATAATATGTATGACGATATTACAGACATTCGGACAATTGAATTATGATTTGCGATTGGTAAAACCTTTGATAAACTTCAATGATATAAATGGAGGTTTTTATAGTGATTATTATAAGCGTGATTTAAATCATCTGTATTGCGGGGCCATCGTGCAAAATGTTGGAAATTTAACTGCTGCTAATGTTTACCTAAAAATAAATTTTTTGGATGACAATAATAATATTCTTTCTACTTACTTTTCTGACACAATTGCAACTTTAGATCAGGATCAAACAGATACAATTAAAATTCAACAAGAAATATCAACTGATTATTGGGATTTCCGGATTTCCTATAAAATAAAGAGCGATTCACTTGATGAAAATGAATTCAATAATACAGATACGATACCTTATATAAAGATGTATGATGGTATGTGGACACAAGTATCAAGGGCCAATGTGCCAACGAATACGTTAAATATAAATCAGGTTACAGATTTTCAGTCGGGAGACTTTATAGGCGTAACATTAAAAGTCCCAAATGATTGGCACGAGATATTTTCAATAAGTGTATATATATCAGATTTATGGCCGGACTCATTATCAATAACCGGTAAAATTTATCAGAATGGAATACCCACTGACTCTGTACAGTTTTTCAATTCAGGGTATTCTCCACCTTACTGGGTAAGTGCAGTTTTTCCATTTTCAGAAGCGGAGATTATTTTTCCGGATAGTACTTATTATTTTGGTGTTGGGTTAAACTATCCAATTGGAACAAACATTCCTATAGGCATAGACACCTCTTCGTTTCATAATTTTAGTGCTGAAACAGCAGCTAAAATTAATAATGAATGGTCAACATTAAATTTTGTTCCTTTAGTAAAATTACTTTGTGATCCGGAAGGTGTGAATAATTTAAAAGAAAACAATCAGGTTCAGGTCTATCCAAATCCTACTTCCGGCATAGTAAAAATAAACGTTGAAAATGTTCATTCAATTGAATTGTTAAATAGCAGTGGAATTATTTTAAAGAAAACGGGGAATGTGAAAAAGGATGTTGAAGTTAATTTAAGTGATTTTCCTAATGGGATATATTTCATTAAAATATATACCAACAAGGGTATGGTTGTCAAAAAAATTATCAAACAATAAATATGATGGCCAACGACTCATAGTGCATAGCCAAAATATTGATATTCAGCAAACCTTGTTTAATGAATGAAGCATTATTCTGATAATTTAACGCTCTTCCCCGTCTCGTTTCAAACGAGACGGGGATGCTTGTTTCCGGTATTTGTGATGCTTCACTTTTAGATTAAATTTTCCTTGATTCACAAAATTTCCTCTTGCTTTCCACCCGTTAATTGCTTACCTTAGCCAACCATTTAAACAAACGTTTTTACTAACCTTTTAAAATTTACTGTCATGCCTGAAAGTGTTTACAAAATCATCGAGTTGGTGGGCACAAGTACCGAATCGTGGGAAAAAGCCGCCGCCGCTGCTGTAGCCAAAGCAGCCGAATCATTACGCGACCTACGCGTAGCCGAAATCTCTACCCTGGATATGAACCTCAACAAAGAAGGAAAAGTGGAATCGTACCGGGCCAAAGTGAAAGTGTCGTTTAAATACAATGGATAGGGGATCTTTTGACTGCAGCAAAGTGTGATTATAAAGTTTTCATGGTTAAAAATACTATCCGGCGGGTTAATCAGTATCCGGTATCCGGTATCCAGACTCAAGACCGGCCAAGTTCCTTTTTCACTTCCTGCAAAATGGATTTTACACGTTTAAGGGTATTGATCACATCCAGTTTGTCAACTGAACCCTGGTTTTTGTGTTTTTCCAGGTATTCTTTTGCTCCGTTCACCGTCATGCCCTTTTCTTTGATCAGATGAAAAAGGATCTCAAAATGATCAATGTCTTTCCTGGTGTAAAGACGTGTGCCTTTTCTGCTTTTTTTAGGCCTGATAAAATCAAATTGCTTTTCCCAATACCGGATGAGCGACGGATTTACATCAAATCGTTTGGCCACTTCGCCAATTTTAAAATAGATTTTTTGTGTCATGGCCTTTGGGGCTTAATCCAGTGATTGATTGGGCAGCTTGGAAAGGTCGAGGAGTTTATCATATTCGACAGGGGTAAGGTCGTTGAAGAAATAATAAATGGGGTTTACCGTATGGTTGTTTTTCCTTACCTCATAATGAAGGTGCGGCGCAGTGGATTTCCCCGTATTGCCAACATAGCCGATGATCTGGCCTCTTTTTACCTTTTCCCCTTTCTTTACGATAAACTTATTGAGGTGGGCATAAAAAGTTTCGTATCCGTATCCGTGGTCTATCTCAACCTGGTTTCCATATCCCCTGCGTGAGTGTCTTGCCCTGATCACTGTGCCTTCTCCGGTGGCATAAACCGGTGTCCCTTTCGGGGCCGAAAAGTCAACGCCCGCATGAAACTTTTTGATCTTATATATCGGGTCAATACGATATCCGTAAAACGAGGACAACCGCTTCAGATTTTTGTTGCTCACCGGTTGAATGGCAGGAATGCTGGCCAGCATCTTCTCCTTGTTCTTGGCCATTTTAAAAACCTCATCAAATGATTTTGACTGGACATATATTTCACTGGCGATCTTGTCCAGCTTTTTGGCCGTGTTTATCAGGAGTTCCGAATTGTTATAACCCTCCAGTTCGGCATAACGGTCAACGCCGCCATAGCCTGCCTGTCGTATCGACAACGGAACAGGCTCAGCCTCAAAAATGACCCTGTAAATATTATCATCACGGTCAGCCAGTTCATTGAGCAGCATCTGCATCTTGTCAAGCCGTTTGTTCATGATCTGCGTCTGAAGCCGGTATTGTGACAATTCACGCTCAAGCACACGTTCTTTGGGTGAACTGAAAAAAGAATAGGCACCGATAATGAGTAAAATTGAAAAAGCCAAAACAGAAATAAGATACAGAACTGCCCTTAATATTTTTTGTCCCGGGGTAGGGCGGTGCTTTTCGTAAGCAAGCGTTTTGGTGTTAAACGTGTATCTTGTCCTGGCCATTATCCTGATTGTGCGTGCAAAAGTAATTAAAACGATTAAATTTGCATTCTTAAAAAAAGTAAATTTTTCAACCCTTGTTTGTTAACTGTTTGCAAATGAAATCATCAGAAATCAGAAAAACCTTTCTTCAATATTTTGAACGAAAAAACCATAAAATAGTTGCATCGGCGCCCATGGTCATTAAGGATGACCCTACCCTGATGTTTACCAATGCCGGCATGAACCGGTTCAAGGAATTGTTCCTCGGAAATGCCCCTGTAAAATACCCCCGCATTACCGACACACAGAAATGCCTCCGGGTTTCCGGAAAGCATAACGACCTGGAAGAAGTGGGACATGATACTTACCATCACACCATGTTCGAAATGCTGGGCAACTGGTCATTCGGTGATTATTTTAAACAGGAAGCCATTGACTGGGCCTGGGAATTGTTTACCGAAGTCTATACAATTTGCAAAGAGGATATTTATGCCACTGTTTTTGAAGGGGATGATGCCGACGGACTTGTACCGGATAAAGAATCTTATAATTTCTGGAAAAAACATTTGCCCGAATCCCATATTTTATGGGGCTCCAAAAAAGATAACTTTTGGGAAATGGGCGAAAACGGGCCATGCGGGCCTTGCTCCGAGGTTCATGTTGACATCAGGACTGAAGAAGAAAAGAAAAAAGTGCCGGGTGATGAACTGGTCAATAAAAACCATCCTGAAGTGATTGAACTGTGGAACCTGGTATTTATTGAATTCAACCGGCTGGCGGATGGCAAACTGGAATCCCTGAAATCCAGGCATGTAGATACCGGCATGGGGTTTGAACGCCTGGCGATGGTTTTGCAGGGTGTAAAGTCCAATTACGACACCGATATTTTCTCACCAATTATTGATGCTATTGCGCAGCGCTCTTCAAAGGTTTATGGTCACGATGAACAGAAAGACATTGCCATGCGTGTTGTGGCCGACCATCTTCGTGCCGTTGCCTTTTCCATTGCCGACGGACAGTTGCCTTCCAACACCGGTGCCGGCTACGTTATCCGCCGTATCCTTCGTCGTGCCGTGCGTTACGGCTATACCTTTCTGGGGTTTGAAGAACCTTTTATGTATTCACTCGTTCCCGTACTGGTAAAACAGATGGGCGGGGTGTTTCCCGAACTGAAAAAGCAGCAACAGTTAATGGAACAGGTAATTAAAGAAGAAGAAACAGCTTTCCTCCGTACCCTTGCCTTCGGTATCAAAAGATTTGAGCAATACATTGCCAGCCATCAGGATAATAAACGTATTGACGGGGATTTTGCTTTTGAACTTTTCGACACCTTTGGCTTCCCCATTGACCTTACCCGGCTGCTTGCCCGCGAAAAAGGATACGATGTGGACATGGAAAGTTTCGGGAAAGGCCTTGAAGCACAAAAAAACCGTTCCCGGAAAGCCGCACAGGTTGAGGCCGGCGACTGGGTAATATTCAGTGAGGAGGAACCCAAAACAGAATTTGTGGGATATGAACAACTGGAATGCGAAGCCCGGATATTGAGATACCGGAAAGTGACAGCTAAAAAGAAAACCGTGTTTGAGATCGTCCTTGACCGCACACCTTTTTATGCTGAATCCGGGGGACAGGTTGGGGACAAAGGTTTGCTGGTTTCATCACACGAAACTTTGCACGTGCTCGATACAAAAAAAGAACACAACCTGACCATTCATATTACAAAAGAAGAACCCCGGCATCCCGAAGCGTTAATTCTGGCCAAAGTGGATGAACGCACCCGGCTGCTGACCATGAACAACCATAGTGCAACCCATCTGATGCATGCTGCTTTGTGTAAAGTGCTGGGAACTCATGTTGAGCAGAAAGGTTCTTACGTTGACGACACACATTTCAGGTTCGACTTTTCCCACTTTAGTAAAATGACGGATGAAGAGATCAGGCAGGTGGAAAATCTGGTGAATGATAAGATCAGGCAAAATGTAAAAGGAATTATTAAAACCGATGTTCCCATTGACGAAGCAATGAAGATGGGGGCTATGGCCTTGTTTGGTGAAAAATACGGTGAGCGTGTCAGGGTAATAACCTTTGATCCCGAATATTCGGTTGAATTGTGCGGGGGTACGCATGTGCCCGCCACCGGTCAGATCGGTTTGTTTAAAGTAACTTCCGAAAGTGCCATTGCGGCCGGGGTGAGAAGGATAGAAGGGGTTACCGGGAAAAGTGCTGAAGAATTTGTCAACAACCAACTGGATACCCTGAAAGCCATCAAAGAGCAATTCAAAAACCAGCCCGATGTGCTTCATGCCGTTCAAAACCTTGTGGAGCAACATAAAAAACTCCAAAAAGAAGTGGAGGTAATGCAAAGGGAAAAGGCCTTGCAGCTATCAGATCAGATTTTTAAACAGGCGGAACTGATCGGGGATACCCGTTTTATCGCCAGTCGTGTTCACCTCAATGTGGACCAGGCTAAAGACCTTGCCCATAAGTTAAGGCAAATGGATGAGCAGGTTTTCGTGGTGCTGGCATTACAAAATGTCGGGAAAGTAAACCTTATGGTGGCCCTTTCCGACAGTTTGGTTGATAAGGGTTTACACGCAGGCAAGCTGATTAGGGAAATTGCCGCCCATATTAAAGGGAGTGGGGGAGGCCAACCTCACCTCGCTACGGCAGGGGGTAAGGATGCCCGTGGCATTCAGGCTGCCTTTGATGAAGCGAAGAAGTTTTTGAAATAGTTTTTTTCCAATTCCCTTTCTGTGACTGTGCGCAAGCCAACCACAGCCACCCTTAACATCAATATCAGAATGAAAATTACCCTGATATTGTGAAAAATAATCACACCATTGATGTTTCTATTTAAATCCTTTAAAAATTTCTTATTTTTGTTTGCTCAACTTTTCCCGGTTCAGATTAAATTTACTTTTGCGCTGTTAAATAATTCACGGATAAATTACACAAACATAATACTTAACCCATTTTAAAACAAAATCGTATGGACCTGAATAACATAATGAATAACCTGGAAAAAAAACATCCCGGGGAAGAGGAATACCATCAGGCAGTCCGTGAAGTTCTTGTATCTATTGAAGATATAGTCAAAGAACATCCTGAATTTGAATCCGCAGGTATTATTGACCGCCTCATTGAGCCCGACCGTGTGCTCATGTTTAAAATTCCGTGGGTTGACGATGATGGCAACGTGCATGTTAACCTCGGTTACCGCATACAGTTTAACAATGCCATAGGCCCTTACAAAGGCGGCCTGCGCTTTCACCCCAGCGTAAACCTGAGCATCCTCAAATTTCTCGGTTTTGAACAAATCTTTAAAAATGCTTTAACCACCTTGCCCATGGGCGGGGGAAAAGGAGGTTCCGATTTTAACCCGAAAGGGAAATCGGATGCCGAGATCATGCGTTTCTGCCAGGCATTTATGTTAGAGCTTTGGAAACTGATTGGCTCCGACACGGACGTTCCTGCAGGTGACATCGGTGTGGGCGGAAAAGAAATTGGCTATTTATACGGCATGTACAAAAAACTTCAGCGGGAAAATACAGGTGTGCTCACCGGAAAAGGATTGGGATGGGGTGGTAGTTTGATTCGCCCTGAAGCTACCGGTTTTGGCGGCGTTTATTTTACACACGAAATGCTGACTGCCCTGGGTGAAAGTTATAAAGGAAAAACAGTAACGATTTCCGGATTTGGAAATGTTGCCTGGGGTGTTGCACTTAAAGTATCTGAGCTTGGTGGAAAAGTCGTAACACTTTCAGGACCTGACGGCTATATATATGATGAAGCAGGTATCAGTGGTGAAAAAATTGATTATATGCTTGAACTCAGGGCTTCAAACCAGGATGTGGTTGCACCTTATACAGAAGAATTCCCCGACTCTGTTTTTATTCCCGGTAAGCATCCCTGGGGGGTGAAATGTGATATCGCCATGCCCTGCGCCATTCAAAATGAACTGAACGGAGAAGATGCACAGCATTTAATTAAAAACGGGGTAAAAGTGGTTGCCGAGGTGTCAAACATGGGTTGTACGCCGGAAGCCATTGCTGCTTTCCATACCCATAAAATTCCTTTTGGCCCCGGCAAAGCCGTCAACGCCGGTGGTGTTGCCGTTTCCGGACTGGAAATGACTCAGAATGCCATGAAGCTGGTTTGGACGCGCGAAGAAGTTGATGCAAAACTTCATCATATCATGAAGAGTATCCATGATTCCTGTGTCCGTTTCGGAGCCTTACCCGGTGGCCATGTGGACTATGTGAAGGGTGCCAATGTTGCCGGTTTCCTTAAAGTGGCCAATGCCATGCTGGATCAGGGAATTATTTAATACTAAAATTTCTTATAAGTTATTAAAGGCTGCCTTATGGAAGGTGGCCTTTTTTGCTTTTTTCGTCTTTGGGATGCCCAAATCAACAATGTCCCTCCGCTAGGGAAAGGGTCGGGGGGATGTTCCACGCCTGAGCTGGCCCGGTTGGCCGCACAATATTACCACAGGTATTTATTTTATCTTTGGGAATTTATTTTACAACAAGAATAAATGGTTCAGAACAAGGCACAGTCGGGGATAGCTCCCATGAAGGCGCTTCAATTGTTGAAAGAGGGAAACCAACGTTTTCTAAATGGGCCTATTTTAAAAAGAGGCTATGCAAATGAAATTAAAGAAACAGCAATCGGACAACATCCTTTTGCTATTATTTTAAGTTGTATAGATTCACGCGTACCGGTAGAAAACATATTTGACCTGCGGATTGGTGAGGTGTTTGTCGCGCGTATCGGGGGCAACATCGTCAATGGAGATGTTCTGGGCAGCATGGAATTTGCTTGTCGAATTGCAGGATCAGGTTTGGTACTGGTCCTTGGCCATACGTTCTGCGGAGCGGTATCTGCAACTTGTGACCATGTCCATCTGGGGAATTTATCGAAACTGTTACAGAAAATAAAACCGGCTGTGGAGGCTGTAATAACCCCTAAAGGAGTGGACCGTAGTGCCCAAAATCAGGATTTTGTTAATCAGGTCGCAGAGATGAATGTGAGGTTGGTACTCGACCAGATTAAACAACGCAGCCCATTGTTAAACGAGATGCTTGTAAATGGTGAAATTGATATTGCTGGCGCCATGTATGATATTGAAAACGGCAAGGTCAGTTTTCTTTAATAGCTGTGTTTTCAAACGATCCAACCTTTTTTAGCAAGGTGTTTTTCGCCCGATTCAATGAACCTGGATTCCCTTGCTGAAGATTAACAATTCATTAACAAAAAAAATCTTGCATTCTGCAGATCTATTGATTATATTTGCTGCGACAAATGTAAGACTGAATAATTGAAGCTATCCGTTTCATCATTCTTTTTTCTTGCGAGTGAACTAATAAAATTCAATCCATAAGGATTGTTTTAACTCTAACACGGCTACGATGACTAAAGACCTGCTGCCCTTATTGACTTTTCAGTTTTTCCCGAAGTTTTTTCACATTTTCGTTTAATCCGTTTGAGATGATACATACGGCACTCTCGTTTTTAACGAATGAATTAAACGAATACCTGAAACTGCGGACAGGTACTCCCGGCGTTGACAGGGTCTTCCTGACAAGCGTGGCCACCGAAAGCGATGGGGTGGTTATCCCCGACAAGTCGGTTGGCGTATCGTTAATAAATATTGAAGAAGACCGGGTTTACAAAGACCAGCGGACATCGGTCAGGAATAGCGAGGGCAATGTAGAATATCTCAATCCCGAGATCAAGCTCAACCTGTATATATTAATTTCTGCCAATTTCCAGGATAAACTCGTAAGCGATTCATCCGACGATTATGTGGAGGGCCTCAAACAACTATCCCATATTATCTCATTCTTCCAGGCTAAAAATGTCTTTACGCAAGATAACTCACCCGCACTGGCTAAGTATGACCCTGACATTCAAAAGCTGGTCGTTGAATTATATTCTTATTCCTTCGAGCAGTTGTACAACTTCTGGTCGGTGGTGGGCACCAAATACCTGCCTTCGGTATTGTATAAGGTCAGGGTGATCTCATTCCAGGAAAAAGAATTCTTCGATACGGCAAGCCCGGTAGAAAAAATTGGTATTGACAGCAAAACCAAAGGAAAATGAACATCAACTACAACAGGTTATTCAACCTCGGTATTGGTCATGACTATTTTACAGATGGTTATGACAGGTTTGTTCGTTTATCCCTTACAACTGAAACAGAAACCCTGCTTAAAAACGGAAAGATGCTGTTCAAAAGGCTGCCGCATGGAATTACCGTTCTGTATAAAGCCACCGATGATGAGGTTACTCCGTTTGTTGCGTTCGAAGGAGATCAACATTTTGTATTTGCAATGTATTCAGACAACCCGGCCGGGCTGATGAACATCACCGACCTTGATGAATCTCCCGGCCGTCCATACAAAGCGTCCAACATCCTTTATTTTAAAAACGACCCGGCCAGGGCATCGGCCAATTCAAATAACCCCGAAATTATAACGCATACGCTGATTGATACCTTGAGGGCAAAACTGTTTACCTATTCGTTTGCCTTAAGCGGAAATCCGGCATCGGCCCTTATGCGGGTAACCGATGCACAGGGGAATCCTGTTTCAATAGGCAATGAAGCCAACGGCACACCTTTCCCGACTACATTGACACTCAGCATCAATTCAGACAATGGATTCAGCCAACAGGTTGACCTTCGCAACAAACAAATCGGCAGGTATTCCATAACCATCCTGAACAGTGCCGGAACTTCCACCCTTCTGGAGGAAGAACTATATGTGGATGACAGTTTGCCACAGCAAAACATCCTCGGTATCGTTGACCTGGTTTATACAAGCGCATCAGGGCATATTTACGGCGATACCGAAGAATACAGGCTACAGTTTAAAAGGACTGAAACAAACTGGAAGTATTTTGTTGTGAACAAAAGGGCGAACATTGATTTCAATACCGAATCCTTGTTGATCACCGACGCAGGTTCTCCAAACGGAACACCTTACATCACAAATCAGTTTACAAGGGCTTATGCCGGCATTAAAATTACGGCTGATGCTGCAGGAACAACCGGCAATTCCATTACGCTGGCTTATTCCGGCGGCGGGGCTTATCCTGCCCTTACTTTATCGGGCAAGACTCTCGCAGGCGGTGCTGCCGGAGTAAAAGCACAGGGAACGATAACCATTATCAACAACACGGTATCCGGCTACACGGTCACCATCAACGGGGTTGATTTTACCGAAGGGACGGATTTCAGTAACGGCGGCACTCCTGATGATACAGCCGGCAACCTGATTTCAGCCATCAATGCAAATGGTGCGGTCAACGTTACATCGGCAGCTCTGGGTTATGATATTTTAATCAGTGACCTGCCCGCTCTCGTGTTCATATCCCAACAGGGGATTCCGTTTTTTGAAAAACCAAAACGCGATATCCGGCTGCGCAAACAATCTGACGGACAGACGATAATCCTGAATTTACCCAACCCTTCACACAAAGGTATTCAAAAACAATTTGCAGGTAACCCTGAATCGGAAGTTTACATTTTTATATGAAAAAAGAGAAGACAAATAACATATAAACGATTAAACCAACTAAAAGAAAATGATTATGGCCAACTACAAAACACCCGGTGTATATGTCGAGGAAATATCGAAGCTGCCTGCATCGGTAGCCCCGGTTGCCACAGCAATTCCAGCATTCATCGGTTACACAGAAAAGCGTATGAAAGACGGGAAGGCCCTTCCTGCCAACGTGCCCGTAAGAATTACTTCGTTGCTGGATTATGAGCAGATATTTGGTGGCGCTTTCGATGAGAAACTCGCGGTTACACTCACCGGTTTAGGCACCACCGAAGCAGAAACCGGCATTGCTGTTGCGGCAGCATCCCAATTGTCCCCCTACACCCTATATTATAACCTTGTGATGTATTTTGGTAACGGCGGGGGGCCTTGCTATGTGGTATCTGTCGGGATTTACACCGCCCTGGCTGTTCCGGGCGACCCAACCACACTCATCAATGTTACTGAATTACAGACCGGTTTGAAAGCGGTTGAAAAAGAAGATGAAGTAACACTGCTTGTGGTTCCCGAAGCCATCGCTCTGAGTGCAACGAACCGAAAAACCATTAATGATGATATGGTTACGCAATGCAACAAACTGCAGGATCGCTTTGCCATTATGGATGCTGCAGTTCTCGGAGGAACGGTAAATGAGGATGGGATTGGATTCAGGGCTGACGTGGGCAGCGACTACCTGAAATACGGGGCCTGTTACTATCCTTCGCTGAAAACAACCTTAGGCCTGAATTATGAAAATACCGGTGTTGCGATTACAGATAGCAGGATCGGCGGCACCTTCACAGGAGGGATGACCCTGGAAAATGTACTGAACGGCAACAATACACCCGTTGCGGCAACCGGAACAATCACGATTGATGATTTCTTGTCTTTGGCAGGTGATATTGTTACAATTAACGGCCAGGCATTTACCGAAGGTGCAGCACTCGACTGGCAGGCCGGAACAACAAATGTCCAGGCTGCCACATCGCTGTTTAATGCCATTACTGCTTTCGGCGATGCCGCCTACACCGTAACGCGAAGTTCAAATGTCATTACCCTTACTGCAGCAACCGCAGGAGTTGCAGGCAACAATATCGCCATGGCTTATACGGACAGTGGCAGCGGCAACGGGCTGACACTTTCCGGGGCAACCCTTACCGGTGGTTCTGACGGCTTGGATCCGGACAAAGCCCTGTACAACAACATTGTCAAAGAAATCAAAAAACACTTTGAAATTGTCCTTTACCCGTCTGCTGCAATGGCCGGGGTTTATGCCCGTGTTGACAACAACCGCGGTGTGTGGAAAGCACCTGCCAATGTGAGTCTGAGGCTGGTCAGAGAGCCTTCAAAACTCGTAACCGCTGAACAACAGAAAAACCTGAATGTGGATGCCACTTCAGGCAAATCCATCAATGCGATCCGAAAGTTTGCCGGTAAAGGCATCATCGTTTGGGGAGCCCGGACACTGGCAGGAAACGACAACGAATGGCGATATGTCCCGGTGAGGAGGTTATTCATTTTTGTTGAAGAATCAGCGAAGAAAGCCACCGGGTTTGTTGTGTTCGAACCCAACGATGCCAACACCTGGCTGAGGACGAAAACCATGATTGAAAACTTCCTGACAGGATTATGGAGGGACGGGGCGCTGGCCGGTGCCAAACCCGAACAGGCGTTTTATGTAAAAGTAGGACTGGGAGAAACCATGACCTCACTGGATATCCTCGAAGGCAGGATGAACATTGAAATAGGAATGGCTTCCGTAAGGCCTGCCGAATTCATTATCCTGAAATTCTCACATAAACTACAGAAATCTTAAATAGCAACTTTTAAATCGAAACATAAAAACCAAAAATATGGCAAATTACAAAACACCGGGAGTCTATATTGAAGAGATTTCCACCCTGCCTGCATCCATTGCGGCAGTGGAAACAGCCATACCCGCTTTTATCGGGTACACCCAACGCGCCACTGAAAACGGAGACGATACCGCTCTCGAATTCAAAGCCACCAGAATTAGTTCCCTGCTGGAATACGAAGAGATTTTTGGCGGCCCCAACAATGAGGATATACCCATCAGCATTGCCGATACGCTTGACGCAAACAATGTGTTGACTGACAGGAAGATCACGGCTTCGCTGGCATCACCATCCGATTTTAAAATGTATTACCAGTTGCAAATGTTTTACAACAATGGTGGCGGGCCCTGCTACATCCTGTCCGTGGGCGATTATACTGATTCGGTAGCTGCACCCGCTAACAATAGCAATGGCCTTACCAAAGGAATACTTGAACTCGAACAGGTGGATGAACCGACCCTGCTGCTCTTCCCTGATGCACATGCACTGGGTACGGTTTCGGAATACGGGACCCTCATCGGTGCATCGCTAACCCACTGCGCTAAATTGCAGGACAGGTTTACCATCGCTGATGTTTACGGAACAGACATTTCCGCATTCCGTACGGCTATTGGTTCCGACAACATGAAATACGGTGCAGCTTACTATCCGTTTTTAAATACCGTGCTGAATTATGGTTACGACGAATCAAGTGTTGATATTGACACGCATACTGAGAATGAAGTGGCTGCAACAGTTGACCCTGTGACCGGTGATACGTTGAGCGCACTGAGCGCTTCGCACCCAAGCCTGTACAGGTCTATCCTGACAGAGATCAGGAAGATCCATGTGGAGTTATCGCCATGTGGCACAATTGCCGGTATTTATGCCAGGGTTGACCGGGAACGCGGTGTTTGGAAAGCACCTGCCAATGCAGGGGTGAAATCAATAATCGGCCCCGTTACAAAAATCACCCACGAGGAGCAGGAATCTTTGAATGTGGACGCATCCACAGGAAAGTCAATCAATGCCATCAGGGTATTTACCGGAAAAGGGACCCTGGTCTGGGGTGCACGGACACTCGCCGGCAACGACAACGAGTGGCGCTATGTGCCGGTCAGGAGATTGTTCATCTTTATTGAAGAATCTGTCAAGAAAGCCACGGAATTTGTGGTATTCGAGCCCAACGATGCCAACACATGGCTGCGTACAAAAACCATGATCGAGAATTTCCTGACCACACTTTGGAGAGATGGCGCACTGGCCGGAGCCAAACCCGAACAGGCCTTCTTCGTAAAAGTGGGCCTGGGAGAAACCATGACAGCACAGGATATCCTCGAAGGAAGGATGAATATCGAAATCGGATTGGCTGCCGTAAGGCCTGCCGAGTTTATCATACTGAAGTTCTCACACAAAATGCAGGAATCTTAAAATACTTAACCAGAATAAAATAAACCTTTAAAAAATACAATTATGGCTATTAATTATCCAGTAAGCGTTTTTCATTTCCAGGTGGAATGGGGTGGAACCAGGATAGGTTTTACCGAAGTATCGGGACTTTCCGTCGAGCTTCAAAACATTGACTACCGCGAAGGCAGTTCACCCGAATACCAGGTTACCAAAATGCCGGGTATTCCGCAATATTCTAACATTACTTTAAAACGGGGCATGTTTAAGGGTGACAACGAGTTTTTCCAATGGCTGAATACAGTCAAAATGAATAACATCGAGCGGAGAGATCTGACAATTACCCTGTTGAATGAAGATCATGAGCCTGTCGTTTCGTGGAAAGTGAAAAATGCCTACCCGAGTAAAGTAGAGGGTCCATCGCTGAACTCTACAGGCAACGAAGTGGCTGTGGAAAGCATTGACCTGGCTCACGAAGGGTTAACGATCGAGTTTTCATAAACCGGAAATAATCGTGAAAATATGGCACTATTCTATCCACCGGTAGGATTTCACTTCCTTGTGCGGTTCGAGGGGCTGTTGTTAAAATACCCCGGAATACCCGATATCGGCTTTCAGTCCATATCGGGCATTAATGCCGAAATTGGTATCGAAGAATATCATGAGGGTGGTGAAAACCGCTTCAAACATAAACTGCCCAACCCGGTAACCTACCCCAACCTCGTCATGAAGCGCGGGATGCTTGTTGGTTCGCAACTCATGCAATGGTTTAAGGACTCGGTGGAAAGTTATGCGTTTGATGCCAATGATATTACCGTTATACTTCTGAACGGCGATCATATACCCTTACAGGGCTGGAACTTTATCAAGGCCTGGCCGGTGAAATGGAGCATCTCCGATTTCAATGCGGAACAAGCAACCATTGTAATTGAAAGCATTGAGTTTGCCTACCAGTATTTCAGGCGGCTGGATGTTACTTCAGTTATCTTATAAAGTAAAACAATGCCAATAGAGATTAAAGAACTGGTTATCAGGGCAACGGTGGATGAATCACCTGGCAGGGATCAGGACGTGGATACAAAAGGCACCGGGGATGAAATAAAGGGGTGCTGTGCGGATGAACTTGAAATGATCATACAAATGATAAAAGATAAAAAGGAACGCTGATGGGACTGACTGATCTTTTTGACGGACTGGCAGAAGTTGCCAAACTGACCATTACAGCATTCGGGGATGTCAACTTCCGGGATGAAACGGGAGAAACATTTTCAGTGATGTATAATCCAAATACTTTCTCCCAGAACTACAGGTCGGTTTGGGTGGATGAGTCCCCGCAGGGCGGGACCGCCGATACCCAATCATACCGCCGCCTTAAATCAGACAGTGTTTCCTTCGAGTTTCTTTTTGACGGAACTGGGGTCTCCGGTGTCGGCAATACATCTGTTGACCTGAACCCCGATGTGGGAGAAGTGGGTTACGTCAGGGAACAAATTGATGCTTTCCTGGAAATCACGCAAGGACTGAACAGTTCGACCCATCAGCCCAACTTCCTGGAATTGAGTTGGGGAACCTTTATTTTCCAGGGTGTGATGGAGAGGGCCACCGTAACCTATAAACTCTTTCACTCTTCGGGCGCACCATTGCGGGCAACCGTTAACGCCACGTTTAAGCAAAATGTATCAAGGACCGAACAAGCGGCGGCAGCAAGGCGGCAATCGCCTGACCTTACCCACTTCAGACTGGTGAAAGCCGGGGAAACGCTTCCCCTGATTGCTAAAAAGGTTTATGATGACCCTTTAATGTATCTGGAAATTGCCCGGGTGAACAACATCAACAATTTCAGGAAATTAAAAGCAGGACAACAACTGGTTTTACCCCCAATTAACAAAACAGGGAATGGCTAAATCAAGAATGATACCCACACAGGCGGAAACGGATCTTCCAACCTTTACCATCTTGTCAAACGGACAGGAGATAGGTGGCGAAATCGGTGTTGAAAGTATTATGGTCTCCAAATCTGTCAACCGGATTCCGACTGCCCGGTTGTTGTTACTGGATGGCAGTGTTCCGAAGGAAGATTTTGAACTGAGCAGCGGTGACTTGTTTGTGCCGGGCAATGAGATAGAAATCAAAGCAGGTTACCACTCAAATGAAGACACTATTTTTAAAGGGATCATCACCAAACAATCAATCCAGGCAAAGAAAGGCAGCCCCGGCAGGCTGATCATTGAGATGAAGGATGAGGCGGTAAAAATGACAATAGGACGCAGGAACAAATATTTTGAAGAGCAGACAGACAGCGACATTATTGAAGGGATCATTGGGGATTACGGGCTTCAGGCTGAAATTGAGGGCACTACCGTGACGCATGCGGAGATGGTCCAGCATCATGCATCCGACTGGGATTTTATTGTGGTCCGGGCGGAAGTCAACGGAAAACTCGTCATGGTCAATGATGGGAAGATCATGGTGAAAGCCCCCGACCTGTCGTCTGACCCAATTGTGGAACTGGCTTACGGAAACAATGTTTATGACTTTGAAGCCGGAATGGATGCCCGTGACCAGTACAATGCCGTTAAAAGCACTTCATGGGATATGGCTAATCAGGAGGTGGTGGAAGAAGAAGGTTCCGATCCGCGAATAACCGAACAAGGTAACTTTTCAGCAACCGATCTTGCCGGGGTGACAGCACCCGACGAACTGCTGCTTCAGCACACGGGCCGGGTGGCAGATGAAGAACTCAGGGCATGGTCGGATGCACAACTGATGCGCAGCCGGCTTGCAAAGATACAGGGTAAGGTAAAAATCCTGGGGTTTAGTGAGATAAAACCAGGAGACATCATCAATCTGGCCGGTTTTGGCGACCGCTTCAATGGTATGGCCTTTGTATCTTCCGTTTCGCACCGGGTAACCAGCGACTCGGTCTGGTTTACCGAAATCGAATTTGGCCTTGACAAAGACTGGTTTACAAGTATATATGATGATGTTATTGACAAACCGGCAGCCGGCCTGTTGCCTGCTGTTCAGGGATTGCAGATTGGTATTGTAACCAACATTCATGAAGACCCTGATGGTGAAGACAGGATACGGGTGAGGTTGCCCATTATTGATAATGAGAATGACGGTGTGTGGGCAAGAATGGCAACAACCGAAGCCGGCGACACACGTGGTTTTGTATTCAGGCCGGAAATTGATGACGAAGTCGTTGTCGGGTTCTTAAATGATGACCCGCGCGATCCGGTGATCCTGGGCTCTTTGTTTAGCAGTGCAAAGCCGCCACCCTTTGACCCCGAAGAAGAAAACAATCAAAAAGGCATCACGACCCGGAGCGGAATCAGGCTCCTATTCGATGATGACAAAGTAAATGTAACGATTGAAACGCCCGGCGGGAACAAAATCGTCCTGGATGATGACGGCGGGGCAATAAATGTTGAGGACAGCAACGGGAACAAGATGAAAATGACTTCCGATGGCATTACACTCGAAAGCGCTTCCGACATCAGCATCAAAGCGACAGGGGATGTCAGCATCGAAGGAGTGAACATCAATGTAAAGGCACAGGCACAATACAAAGCTGAAGGCAGTGCGGGTGCCGAAATGTCAACCAGCGGACAGGCTGTGGTGAAGGGGTCTGTTGTGATGATAAACTAAAGCTCCGCCCTAAAGGACGGGGAAATTGAAAACGAATGAATAATATTATGAAACAATAAAAAAAAGAAAATGTCCGCAGCAGCAAGGGTAACAGACATCACATCCCACGGGGGAACCATAGTTGGCCCCGGCGAGCCCACCGTTTTGATCGGGGGCATGCCGGCAGCGGTCTTGGGCGACAACCATGTCTGCCCGCTTCCTCCTATCGCCCATCAGCCCACTGTGGGGCCGTTTCCGATGGGCAGCACAACCGTGCTGATTGGCGGGAAGCCGGCCATCAGGGTCGGGGATGTTTCCGCATGCGGTGCAACACCGGTAGTGGGCGAACCAACAGTAATAATAGGATAAAATGATAAAAATCAAAATAGACGAAAATACATTTTTAGGACGCGGATGGTCGTTCCCACCTACCTTTAAACGTGGCGAAAACAGCGTGGTAATGGTGGATGAAGAAGAAGATATCCGGCAAAGCCTGATGATTTTGCTCTCAACCATCAAAGGGGAACGCATTATGCAGCCCGATTACGGCGCCAATATGGAAGAACTTCTGTTTGAACCACTGACCGTTTCACTGGCCAAAAGAATAAGCACCCGTATTGAAAAATCCCTTCTCTTCTTTGAACCGAGGATAAAAACCGATGATGTGAATTTTGCCGTGGATAAGGCAAACGGCCTCGTGGAAATCAGGATTGATTACACGATAATAGCTACAAACAACAGGCGTAACATTGTTTACCCGTACTACTTAAACGAAGGGACTGATATTGCTCAATAACAAAGGACTATGGCGATAAACTGCAACTCAAAAAACCCGCTGCAAAGAGACGGTACCAGCCAGGCGCAAAGGATACTGAAAACCTTGTTGCCGGGTTATGTGGCCGTGGACGAGCGCAATATTGAGGATTTGAAAGCCTTTGCCAAAAACTATGCCCGCGAAATAGCTTTTTACAACCTTGACAACAAATGGAATGCTGATCCTTTGAAACAGGATTGGTTCGGCTTCTTTGATAAAACAACCGACTCCGGCAGCCGGTACAATGCACCCCATTTTGTGTTGTTCATGGCTTTTCTCGACATCTTCAGGCATGCACAGGATGAGATAAACAAACTCACAAAAAAGCACCTCGACTTTTACTACCGTGATGTGCTTCACCTAAAGGAAAAACCGGCCGTTCCCGGCCAGGTTTATCTTATCTTCGAACTGGCCAAACACACTACCAAACATACGCTGAAAAAGGACACGCTGTTTAAAGCGGGAAAAGACGCACTTGGCAACAATGTCTCTTACAAACTTGAGAAAGAGGCTTCGTTAAACATTGCCACGGTATCTGAATTAAAAGCAGTCTTTACCAACAAATACGATATCTTTTCCGGTTGGGTGCCTTACCCGAAAAACAATTACCGCATCTATGTATCGCCACAGGCCAACTCGGAAGACGGCAATGGGGCTGATCTGACCAATGAAGATAAAAGCTGGCGCACGTTCGGAGGGATTAAGTTTACTGATATCAGTTTGGATATGGCGAAAGCAGCCGTAGCCGACCGCGGGCAGGCAGAGATTGGATTCGCCCTGGCATCGCCCAATCTTTTCCTGGCCGAAGGAGAACGTATTGTCACCCTCTTCCTGAAATTATCCAGTCCAAAATCGTTGCTGAACAATCTGACAGATGAACTCATGTACGATGCGTTCAGGTTAAAATTCAGTGGCGAAGAAAAATGGATCAGGCCCGTATGGGAAACGACAAGTTCCGGATCAGGAACAGTGGATTCAATAACAGCTCTGCGCATCCTCGATTTTCTGAACAAGGCTGCCTCTGCCGCACAGATCGCCGGGATCGAACCGGCTGAAGGCCCGGTAAAGGATGATCCTTCAAAAGGGTACGGCGATCAGAGAAAAGACTATGATATCGGGCTGACCGTAGCACAGCGCATCATAGCCGAACGCAACAAGTTGCCATCAAAGAAGTTCACGGGTCTGGATCAGGTAAGGGCGATAAAATATGTGGGAAAAGATAAAATTGATGACCTGATCTATAGTTTCGGCGGCCCCGTCCACCACACAACCGTTGACAAAGCCAACAACCGCATCATCATCAAACGCACCATAACCCGTGACCAGGAGGCCATTGTTGCCTACAACAAGAAAGCACTGTCCGATCCTTTCGAAACGAAATGGCCGGTTGTAAAGGTTCTTTTGAATACCGCCGGAAAGTCAGACCCATACATTTATCAAAAGTTAAAATCATTACAGATAGCCGCTGCCCACATTGTTGTTGATGTGCGTGAGGTGAAAAACCTTGTCATCCAAAATGACCGGTCGGTGCTGGATCCGGGAAAACCCTTCCAGCCTTTCGGAAACCGTCCGCTAATCGGATCGAATTTCTACATCGGCAGCCATGAAATTTTTCAAAAAGCACTTAATGAACTGAAAATAAACATAAAATGGTTTGGCCTTCCGGATGATAATTTGGGATTTACGGATTATTATTCCAATTATTACCCCAACCTACCCGCCCGTACAAACACATCCTTTGAAGTTAAAACAGGGTTACTGGATAAAAAAGACTGGACATCCGTTGATGCCGTTTCCAAAAAGCTGTTTACCGAAGAGTCAAGCCATAAACTGAAAGCCGGTCACAGCATTGTTTTTTCAAACAGCGACCCGGCGGGAGAACCGCCAAAAACCCTCCTTGGAAACGTGGAACGGGATGAAACATTAAAACCGTTTGATGAATTTGACCAGGCAAGTCAAAAGGGCTTTGTCAGGCTGTCGTTGAGTGGAACCGATTTCGGACACCGGGAATATCAGACTGCCTATACCAAAGCTGTCCTTATAGCGCTCAACCCTCCGGCCACCAAACCCCCGCCGGATTATTCCGACAAACTTCCAAACGAACCCTATACCCCTGAAATCGAAGAATTGTCATTGAATTATGTCGCTTCCGAAGAGGTCATCACAAAGAAAGTGTCTGGCAAAGATTACAAGAAAAGGGTGGAACAGTTCTTCCATGTCCACCCCACCGGCACGGGTGAAATGAAGACCACGGCATCATCGAATTACCTGCTGCCCCAATACGACAACGAAGGGGAATTGTACATCGGGATAAAAGACCTCAAGCCGCCGCAGAACCTTTCCGTATTGTTCCAGATAGCGGAGGGTACATCCGACCCCGACCTTATCCCGCCAAAGATAAAATGGAGTTACCTGGCAGATGATCAATGGACCGGCTTTCCCAAACAGAACATCTTATCGGATTCCACCAAAGGACTGATCACCACGGGAGTCATCCTTTTTGATATCCCTAAGCGGGCATCCGATACCAATACCATACTTACCAAAGGATTGTACTGGATCAGGGCAACGGCTGAACATGCCTCCGGAGGAATCCCGCAACTGATTGACATAAAGTGCCAGGCTGCAAAGGTTGTTTTCGACGGCAATAACAATGACCCGGAATACCTGGCAAAGCCGATGGCCGAAAAGACCATCTCAAAACCGGTGAACCCCGATTCATCAATAAAGAAGATAGAGCAGCCTTTTACCTCCTTCGGCGGAAAGGTACAGGAAGAAAGCGATGCCTTCTATACACGGGTCAGCGAACGGTTGCGGCATAAGAACAGATCCATTACGATTTGGGATTACGAGCGGATTGTTTTGCAAAATTTTCCCTCGGTTTACAAGGTAAAATGCCTGAACCATACTTCTTACACAGGTACTTTTTCAGGCATTAACGAAGCGGCACCCGGCCACGTGAGCCTGATCATCGTTTCCAACATCAGGAACAAAAATGCCGTCAATCCGCTGAAACCGCGCACAAGCCTGGTTACCCTTTTCGATATCGAAAAATTTATAAGCGGAATCCGGTCGCCCTATATTAAGTTACATGTCCACAACCCGCTTTTTGAAGAAGTGCAGGTAAAGTTTAATGTCCGTTTTCACGAGGGACTCGATAAGGGTATTCATCAGGTAAAGCTGGAAGAATCGCTCATCCGGTTTCTTTCACCCTGGGCATTTGAAACCGGTTCGGATATTGTTTTTGGCGGGAAGATACACAAATCGGTCATTTTGAATTTTGTCGAGGAACAGGAATATGTGGATTACATCACCTGCTTCGAAATGTTCCACGTAGTGCCCGACGACCCTGCCAATGACCCGTTGAAGGATGTTGATGAAGCCATTGCTTCCACATCGGCATCAGTGCTGGGATCAAAAGGCACACACATAATTACGGTACTCGAAACCGAAGAAGAATGCGAATGTCCCGATAACGAAGTCAAAACGGTGGAAACAGCTTCCGCTGATGATTGTCCATGCGATTAAAACGATTATTGAATGTCAGAGTCAATTACCATATCGAAAAAAACACCGGAGTCAAAAAGTCTGGATTACAACTTTTTGCGTGAGGAAGGCGTGAAGTACATCCAAAAACTTGCCGGTAAGATATGGACCGATTACAACATACACGACCCGGGGGTTACCACGCTTGAAGTATTGTGTTATGCCATTACAGAACTGGGATACCGGGCAAACTATCCTGTGCAGGACCTGCTGACAACTGACCCTGCCGATCCGAATGCACCCGACATCAGGAATTTCTACACGGCACGTGAAATACTACCCAATGCCCCTGTTACCATCAACGACTACCGGAAGTTGCTGATTGACGTTGACATTGAGGACCCTTCGAATACCGGATGCAATCATGTGGGTGTCAAGAACGCCTGGATTGACCAATCAAAATCCAACGAAATACCCGTTTATGTCCACAAACAGGACAGTAAACTCGACTATAAAAAAGACCCTTCATATATTCCCGCGTCAGACGAAACATCACAACCCCCGCTGGAAATCGGCATTCTGTATGACATACTTCTGGAGTTTGAAAAATGTGACGCTTACGGCGACCTGAACGAAAATTCGATCACAAAAGCACTTGTCATTGATGAACATTTGCCCGACACCAACCTCAATGGGTTGAAGATCAAGATTACCGTTGAGTTTCCAAGATGGGATAATGAGGATACCGACAGGGAAGATATTTTGAGCATAAAAGCAAATGTGCAAAAGATCAAGTTGAATTTCTCAAACGTACCCAACGGTTATGATTTCAGTTATGAACTTGTAAACAACATAGTGAAACTTACCGGCACAATAACTTCGGCGTCAGATATAGTGAATATTCCGGGACTGACTGAAATTGAAACAAAAGTCAACAATTTTATCTATTACGACAACGTCGAAAGTTTACGTGTATTCTACCTGCAAAAAGTTGACAAGACAGAGGAGATCATTAAAGAAGTAAAAGCGCGGCTTCACGCCAACCGGAACCTGTGCGAAGACTTTTATAAACTCAGCGCCCTGAAAGTTGAAAAAATTGCTGTCTGTACCGATGTCGAAATCGAGCAGGAAGCGGATGTGGAACAGGTTCAGGCAGAAATCTTCCACGAAATCGGCAGGTTCCTTTCCCCTGCCGTCAATTTCTATACCCTTGATGAAATGCTGGACAAATGCAAAGTGCTCCATGAGTTTTCAATGCTGGAAATTGATAAAAAAAACAAATCATTCACGGTAAAAGGCGATCTCGAAGAAAAACTGTTGCCGGGTAATACCATTACTATTTCAGCATCAAGGAGCAACAATGGTGATTATTCCGTCAAATCCGTCACGGTGGACAGCGATGCCGGTCAGACAAAAATATTTGTAACGGAAGATATTACCTCCGATCTGCTGACAGAAGGCGAAATCCTTTCATTTTACATAACCGGTGAAGATACCTGCCTCACTGCCGATCAGATATTTGAAGGCCCGGTACCCGACCATGGATTTATTGATAATGAAGAGCTTGAAAAGGCTGACCGGAGAAAGGTTATCCATGTTTCCGACCTCATTCAGATCATTATGGATATCCCCGGTGTCACTGCCGTCAAATCCATCCAGATTGCCAACATACCCCAGGACAATGAAGACGGTGCCATTGCATCGAAAAGTGTAAAATGGTGTATGCAACTGGCCTTCGACCGGAATTATGTTCCCCGCCTGAGCATGCTCGATTCAAAAATCACCTTTTACAAGGAACAGTTGCCTTTCAGGGCATCTGCTTCGGAAGTCGAATCCATTATTGACGATCTTGAGAAACAGGAGCGTCCGGCCAAATTGTTCAATCCCGTCCTTGATTTCAAAATTCCTGACGGCACCTACCGTAACCTTGAAAGCTACCAAAGTATCCAGAATGAATTCCCCCTCACTTACGGCATTGGCGAAGAAGGCTTTCCCACGATGGGCAACGATAAAAATGCCAACACGTTACGGGCCGCACAAGCCAGGCAATTCAAAGGCTACCTGATGATGTTCGACCAGTTGCTGGCCAATTATTTCTCGCAACTGGCACATGTGAAAGACCTCTTTTCAATGAATACCGAAAAAGATGAATTCGGTAACTACCTCATCGGCAGGACCTATTACACACAACCGTTATTTGATATTGTTCCCAACGCTGATGCCCTTTACCTTGATAAAAACGGCCATGAGGTTACACTGGACAATATAGCGGAAGATGAAGCATTGTTCAATACGAGGAAAAACAAGTTTCTTGACCATTTGATCGGCAGGTTTGCAGAAAAGTTTACCGACTATGCCCTGCTGACCATCAAACTTTCAGGAGAGCAAAGTGGGCCGGTGGAACTCATCGAAGACAAACTGGCCTTTCTGAATGCCTACCCCCGGATCAGCTCGGCACGCGGAAAGGGCTTCAACCATCAGGAACCTTGTAAAATATGGCACAGCGACAACATCTCCGGCCTGAGAAGGCGTGTCTCGTTCCTTACGGGCATCAATGAAACCACTATTAACGACCTGCAATTCGGCAGCAACTTCAGCATCGTTGCTGTGGGCGATGGTTTTCAGATCAATGTGTTTGACAACACTTCCGCCCTGCTACTGAAAAGTTATGAAATATATGATGAGGAAGAGGCCGTATTGGAACTGGAGAAAATGATCATCAACGGGGTAAACGCAGACAACTACCAGGTTTTGTCGGAAGACGGCATGAACTTCTATTTCACGCTGGATTGTGGCCTTGAAGAAGTACTTGGCATCAGCGAAAGGGAGAATTATACTGACAACCTGCCGGATGGCGAGGCCGCGCAGGCTATTGACGAACTGGTAAAATTGTTCCGGGCCGAATTCTTCAACAATTTCGAATCCAACCGCAATAACCTGGCCTGCCCGCTGTTGAACTACCTCGATTACAGCATCATGGTAAACATGGAACCTGACCCGCCCGTGGCCATCGTCAGCTATAACCTCTATTCCGATCCATTAACCTTCGATGTTACTGACCTGCTACTTTCGGGGCAGTATTCGGTTGCGGGAGCAGCCAGGTCGGAAGCGGACATCATTTCAGTCAACACAGGCATCGGTCAAATCGTAATTGACGGCAACATTGCTTCAAGACTCAATGCTGATGACCTGCTGGTTATCAACGGATCGCAGGATAATGACGGTACTTATACCGTGGTGTCGGCAACCGATGCAGGAGGGAATACGGAAATTATTGTCAGCGAAACCGTCCCTTCAAACAACACACCCCTGGGTGAGGTAAAATACAACAACGATTCTGCCGCTGAAATACAGAATAAGGCAGAAGGAAAGTTATACGATATACTCTGGCAATTGATAGACAAGGCTTCCCGCAAAGGCAACTATTCTTTCAGTTCCGGAAGCGGCGCTTACCGGTTCAGAATTACCGGAAACTACGGTGAAGCTATTGCCGAGAGCACGGAATCGGATTTCAACGATCCGCTGGCCGTTGAAATCTCCAACCTGCCATCCGGCAAAATTCATATTACAAATTCGTCAGGCAATGACGGCAATTATACTGTGACGGGAGCGGTTGCCGACGGAGCGGATGTAAGGGTTATTGTAAGTCAGGCTTTACCCTCCAGTACTGCCGATGGAAACCTTAACATTAACGAGTCCTTTTCATTTCAAAGTGACGGAAATGCCAATACTTTCAAAGTGGCCACCGACCTGACAGGCATACTGTTTGCCGGCGATACAATCACAGTCTCCGGATCAAAAAGCATGGATGGCGATTATACTGTTTACTCCCTGGATTATGATGGGCCGGACACGAATATCGTGGTTGAGGAAACTATCCCGGCAACGGACAGCACCGGAGAACTTTCTTATTGTAAGAGTTTTAAGATAACCGTTGTGAATGGCGACAAGATATCCTTCAAAGGCGGGTATGACGATAAAACCGTGGAATTGTTTATCGAGTTCATCAAAGGGAAATTTTTCAGCCATGAAGGTTTCCACGTTGTTGAACATGTTTTGCTCAGGCCGAAAGTCAGGGGGATGCATTTTACAGATGCCACCGTTGAAACACTCACTGAAGGGCTGGCAGACAACGGTTCGCTGTACTTCAACAAAACCCTTCCCGTTTTTTCCGCAAGCAGTGCCACGAGGATATTCAGGGTGGAAGGAAACATTTCATCCGAAATTGATAACGACCCTTCCACTGACATTGCCAGTGAAATTTATGTTTCGGGCACCGGTGCCAATGACGGATATTACCTGGTGAAAGGCGTCCAATTTGATAGCGGAAACAACCGTACCATCATACATACCAAAGAACAGTTTCCGGTTGATATTCCTTTTTCAAATCCGGTGGGTGATATCTCATATATGATTGGTACGCCCATCACGGCAGTATCCGCGGCAGGGCTTTCGATTACCGTGGCCGAACCGAAATCGCTGGAAATATTCACGGGCGAAGTGGTGGAAATAAGAGGCTCCTCCGAAGGGGTCAACGACGGCAGTTACAAAGTGGAACGCGTTATCGCCCTGGGAACTCAGCAGAAGGTCGTTATTAGCCGGGCAGAATCTGAAGTTGAAGACAAACTGCTTAGCATCGTGCTGGATGAAGACGATTGCGATGCCTGTCAGATTCAGGACCCTTATACCTGCATTGCCAGCGTGATTCTTCCCCACTGGCAGGGAAGGTTCGACAACATGGACTTCAGGCACTTTTTCGAAAGGCAATTGAGAATGGAAGCACCCGCGCATGTTTTCCTGAATATCTGCTGGATAAGTTGCGGACAGATGAACGAATTTGAAGAAAAATACAAAGCCTGGCTGGTTGAAAATGCCAGGCGGATAAAAGATTACGGCAAACTTTCTGCCACACAGAACGCACTGGTTGACATACTGAACAAACTCAGGAATGTTTACCCGTCGGGAATATTACACGATTGCGCAGAGGACGAAACGCTGGAAAACGCAATTATACTTGACAACTCGGTTTTAGGAAATGCATAAAAACACAATACGATGAGTGAACTACTAAACACGTATCCGGTTTTCGAGAGCAACCAGGTACTCACAAGCACCCAACTCAACAAACTCGTAAATTATTTAGACCGGCAGAACAGGTTAACAAGGGCTAAGCTGATTGGAATGGGCGTGGTTTGCGGGTTGGAAATCAGCTGCGACACTTCTGAAAATGAATTGACAATCTCCAAAGGAACAGGGATAACATCCGAAGGCTACCTCATCAACCTGGGCGAATGTAAAACCGTGAAATACAGGCCCTATTCCTTACCTCCCGGAACGATTTATGAGCCTTTCGTCAATTCCTCGAATGTGCAGGATATCAAACTGTATGAATTGCTCACGGAAAAAGCTGATGACGGCCCTGACGTGAAAACACTTGATAATGAGGTGTTTCTTACAGACAAAGTTGTTTTGCTCTTTATCGAAAGTTTCGACAAAGACCTGAAATCCTGCCTCGGAAAAAGTTGTGACGAGTTGGGAAAAGAACGCATTTTAACCATTCGGAAACTGCTCATCAGTAAAGATGACCTGAAAACAGTATGGAACAGGACCAATACGGGAAAACTTGATGCGATGTTCCCCGAAAAATACTACCTGCCTGTGGTCAATATGCCCCGGACGTTGTTCGATCCTTCCAAACCACACACATCGGATTACACTGAATTTTCACTGCTTTACGCAAAAACAATTCTCAATGTTTTCGATGACCTGTTTGATGCACTGAATGAAACGTATGCTGTTTACCGCCCTTTATTCCTTGAATCCTATAACGGGCAAAACCCTTTCGAAGAAAACCCGGTTGCAGATAAGATCAGCACAATCCGTAACTTTCTCGAAAACACAGACACGACTTTTACCCCTTATCTCGGAGTACAGTACATTTATGATTTGTTCCTTGATTTGATTCTGGCTTACAACGAATTCAGGCTTACGGCTTTTGACCTGATGTCGGAGTGTTCACCCGACATGACAAGATTTCCCAAACACCTGATGTTGGGTGAAGCTCTTGGCGGGTCGCTTTCACTTTGCGAACAATCGGAATATCGCCATTATTTTGTACAACCACCGGTTTATAATCTGCAAAAGCAGTTGGTTCAAAAGACAATCGCCCTCCATAACCGTATCGTATTGATGCTTGAAAGTTTTGACCTGGAGCGTATTAACGGACTTACAGAAGGTGAGGAAGGAATGGGCTTTCCAATCAGGATAACGCCAGGCCTTGAAAAAAGATCAACCCTCAGCCGGCGGTCCGTCCCGTGGTATTATGATGTAAACCTGCTCAGTAGTTACGACAATCTTGGCAGATTGAAGGATTACTGGGATTTTGATGCCAGCCGTACCTGCCCGCTGGAAGCGGATGGACTTGTCCTGACTTACGATGATCAATTGGATGACCAGTCAACGGCCAAAGACAAACTTTCCACGCCACTTTTTTATGATATTCAGGACTATTCGTTTTTCAGGATTGAAGGGTATATCAATACAGGTTTCAGCCTGGCTTTATCCCGGATAAATGATCTGAAAAAACAGTTTAACCTGCCGTTTGATACGGTGGCCTTACAACTCGATCCTGATGCAGGCACACTTGAACTTGATTACAATTGCGGGTTTGAGGATATTCAGGAAGAGTATAAAATGGCCCGCGCCAACCTGTGCGGTATTGTTTATGATCTGCGTGTGATATATAAGTTCATTAAGGAAAATAGTGGGGTCATTTTCAATGATGACGAAAAAGGCGACATCGAAGAAATACTGAAAAGGGTGAAAGACCTGATAGAACTGCTGGTAACGCTGTGCGCAGCCATGAAAGATTGTGTGCAGGATTTTGATTTCGTCAGGTTCCGGTTGATCTACAAAGAAGTGCTGGAATACATACTCGACTTCTTTCTTGTTGATATGGAACTGATGAAGAAAGTAGAAATAGGTGAAGAGGATCAGGAACAGCAAATTTCACTGATTAACGGCGGCTTCCAACGGGTTTTCCCATTGATCTTTAAAATCGTTGACCTGCTGTTTTACAACAAATTCCTCCGGATTTATTACGCTTTCAAGCAGAGGGAATATTATCTGCGAAAAGAAACGGCGGTATTTTCCACATTCATCAACCGGCATCCCGGCATTGACCACCAGGCCGGGGTAAGAAAAGGCGGCACATTCATCATGCTTTACAAAGATGGTGAAGATGATACTGTATTTGCCGATTTCAATCTCCCTTATCTGTGCTGCGGATCGGAAAACTGTGTTCCCATGTGTGATGACGGTAGTTTCAATTTCGATTTACCACCCTTTGCAAGGCCGGACTATGCCGTTACCACTATTGACAATTCTGTTGAGGTTGATGTATTAAGGAATGATTACCAGATGCTTGGCGGCGAATTTGAAATTGATTCGGTTGATACTTCAGAAACTACAGGTGGGGTGAGCCAGGGTTCGGAAACCGGTCCGCTAACATACATACCCAAAGAAGGTTTTATTGGTTTTGATTATTTCAACTACACTTTAACTAATGTGAAGACCGGGAAATCAGATATCGCGAAGGTTACAATTCTTGTAAAAAAACCGGGTGAGGAAGATAAGGGGTGTTATAATGTTCAGATTTTGCAATGCTGGGGCGAAGTCCCGGTAAGGGAAACCCTCGCGAAGAGAGGTGTTGAGATTGGCCCAGGTGACAATATATTCCGGCTACTGCTTAATGATTTGCAAGCTACAGGAGGATTTACCGATGAGGAGATCAGTGGTGGCGTTCTGGAAGACGGTGACCGAAGACGGCAACTGCTTACTTGTATAGGTTTACCTGTGAATGACAATACTTCATACAAACAAATGGGGGAAATGATACGCCAATACCAGAAGGACAACTGCGGAGGAGGCAAACCTGAACCAGCATGTTACAGTATACCCATTCTGAAATGCTGGGGAATTAACAACGTGATACAGTTCCTGAATTTCATCAAACAGGACCCGGGACAGGATCCTGTCATTAAGTTACTTGACTATCTCAGAAAGAATAAAGGTTTTTCCGAAAACGAGATGGACTTTTTGCTGGAAACAGGTACCATGTTCGGTCTGCTACAATGTATTTTCCCTGATATATCAGATGATATAGGTGCAGGACAAATGAAAGAGATACTTCAGCAGTACCAGACTGAAAACTGCCAGGGAAGCCCCCGTAAACCGGGAATAGCCGTAAACCCCGGATTAATGACGACGGGCGATATGGTCAAAATACTGGGCGGTAGGGGCATCACCATGAACCCGGGCGAACCCCGGGCAGAAATGGTAAAAGCACTCAAATCAAGTGAAGGCAGCATGAGATTATCAAAGTCTGAAATGAAATTGCTCACAAAAAAAAGCATCATCAACATCCTTAAAGCAAAGAAGATAACATTCGGTACCGGGGATAATAAAGCGAAACTTATTCTTAAAATGTTCAAGGTATGAATGGCCAAAAGCACATCATCTTCAAAGAGGTGCTGGAACTTACCGTTCCTGACCGTGGGCGTGCCATATCCATTCAAAACCAAACATCTGAAATTGTAAAGCAAAAACTGAACCCGGAATTAAACCGGGTATTCTCAAAGTTAGCCCGCCCCGGTGAAACAATAAGAATAGATAAACTAATACTGGAGCTGGGACCGGTTAATGAAAAAGACCTGGAAAATATGCTGGTTGAAAAAACAATACAGTTGGCCGGAGACAAGATCGCTTCCCTCATAAATGAAAACAGGATATTAACGGAAGTTAAAACTGCCGGTAGCTGTATTCCTGCTACAAACAATAATATTAAAGTCGTATCAAAACCGGAGGATACGCTTGACCGGTTTATTTTTTTCCTTCGAACGGGCCATCTGCCCTGGTGGCAAACCCGGAATGATGAAGAAAACATATCGGACATTTTTGAGGAGATATTGAAATATGATGCGAATGGCCTGAAAAACCTGATTGCCCCGGCTTTGAGAGAACCCGAAGTAAGAAAACGGCTTATCTTTCAATTTGACGAAAAACAATGGATAGCGCTTCTCCAGCGTATTGATGAACAAAGGTTCAGACTCTCCAGGATATTGTTTGAGGAATTCATTTCCTGTACCGGTTCATCTATGACCGCGGATAATTTAAAAGAAAGTTATTACGAAGTAGTATTTCGACATTTTAGCCGGGACGAAGAAATCGTCACCGAAGAACAGCAAACCCGTTTTGTTAGCGCGGTTCTTGAATTAAGTTTGGCCGGCCACACTTCAGGTGAAAAAGAAAAAATATTGGTTGATATCCTTCATGCTGCCTTATTGAAACTGACAACAAATGCAAAAGATGACGCAAAACACGTCGCGTCAGCAGCTTTCAGGGCAGTTGCCGGATTATCCGCAAACAGGAAAGCGATCTCAAAGTTGATCAATAAATTACCGCTGAAAGTCCGTCATCTGTTAAAGGAAATGGCAAAGCAATCCGACAGAGAACTGCCCTCTGTTTCCGGTGTGGCGGCAGAAATTGCTGAACAACACCGGAAGAGGAATAAAACACCGGAAGAGGGAACACAAAAAACAATTCACGGGAAAGATACGGAAATGACAAAAGAGGAAACCATTTCACTTTTTCGCGCAAAGTCCTTGCCTGGCGCTGAAGAAATATATATTTACAATGCCGGCCTTGTACTGCTCCATCCTTTTCTCAGGTACTTTTTTGAAGGCCTGGGATTACTCGATGAAGAACTCAGGTTTAAAAGTCCGGATGTTGCCTTTAAAGCTGTTCATCTGTTACAGTTTGTTGCAACAGGACAGGAAAATGCCGCAGAGTACGATCTGACGCTGAACAAGGTTTTTTGCGGGCTGGAAGCCACCGAACCTGTTCCGAAGAGTTTACCGTTATCTGATAAAGAAAAACAAGAGTGCATCCATTTAATAAAAACAGTACTTGACAGATGGAAATCGCTAAAGACTAAAAACCCCGATGCGCTCAGGCAAACTTACCTCCGGCGCGAAGGCATCATGAAACAGGCCGGGCAGGGCTGGAACATAACCGTTGAGAGGAACACTTTTGACGTGATGCTCGAAAAACTGCCCTGGGCGATTTCCATAATCAGGTTCCCGTGGAGCCCGCAAATATTATATGTTGAATGGTAAGACAAAGCAAAATAGCCGCCAACGCCGCCGATATCAACAGGGAAATTACCTGGTTCAGGGAGATATTGAAAACCCGTTCTTCATTGAATGCACGTCAGGAAACCAAATACAAAAGTGTTTATGACATTGCCCCGCCGCCATTGAACGGCAGCCGGTCAGTTTTCGCTGATTTTATTCAGGAACATGATCTGGACTTTGAAGAAAGGTTTCTGCTGGCTCTGGCACTTGTGCCCCATGTGAAACCCGAACTGCTTGACATGTTCCTGGTAAAGAATGAAACAACCGGGCAAATCTATACTGAATTTGGCGGCAAGCGCGGAAAAAACCACACGGGGTTCATTCCAACCGGCGAAACGGCGATGTTCGTCCTCGCCGGGGATAACCTGCAAAAAAGGTTCTCGCTACAGCGATGTTTTGACGGGTTGCACAAATTCAGCAGGGAAAATATCCTGAGCCTGGAAAATATTGACAAAAATGAGCCCATGTTGAGCGGTGCCCTCAGTATTTCGCAGGAGGTCCTCGACATGTTCACCATTGGCGAAGCCCGCAAGCCCAATTTCAGTCCTGAATTTCCTGCACAACTCCTCACCACAAAAATGGAGTGGCCCGACCTTTTCCTAAGCCCTCACGTTATGGTCCAGTTAGAGGAAATAGAAACATGGATCACCCATCATGACACGCTGATGAAAGACTGGGGAATGGAAAAGATTTTAAAACCGGGATATAAAGCACTTTTTCACGGCCCTCCCGGAACAGGCAAGACCACCACGGTTGCCTTGCTTGGCAAAAAAACAAAAAGGGATGTTTATCGGATTGACCTTTCCCAGATGGTATCGAAATATATCGGTGAAACGGAAAAAAATCTGGCCAAAGTTTTCGACCGCGCCGAGAACAAAGAATGGATATTGTTCTTCGACGAAGCCGATGCCCTGTTTGGCAAAAGGACGAGCACCCGCGATGCGCACGATCGCTTTGCCAACCAGCAGGTTTCGTACCTGTTGCAAAGAATTGAAGATTTCAACGGCCTGGTCATCATGGCAACAAACCTGAAAGGAAATATTGACGAAGCCTTTATCAGGCGGTTTCAGTCCATGATACAGTTCCCCATGCCCACGGCTGAAGAACGCCATAAAATCTGGACAAACGGGTTTTCCATATCCGTGAAACCGGACAAAGACATCGAACTGCCCGAGATTGCTAAAAAATACGAGATTTCCGGGGGCGCCATCATCAACATCATCCACCATTGTTCGCTGCGTGCTTTAGGAAGAGATACCAACAGGATACAACTGAATGATATCATCGAAGGAATAAGAAGAGAATATCACAAAAATAGAAGGACACTATAAAACAATCAGTTATGTTACAATTAAAGACACGAAATAATAATTCCCCCCGCCAGCCTATGCTGCAAGCCAAACTTACGATTGGCCGTCCGGGTGATAAATATGAACAACAAGCAGATGCTGTTGCCGACCGGGTCATGAGAATGGGTGATAGCGACATTATGCAAATGCAACCCATCGAAGAAGAAGAAGAAATGTTGCAAATGCAGCCAATCGAAGAAGAAGAAATGTTGCAAATGTCATCCGAGAAAAAACCTCAAACAAAAAGTATTGGAAATAATACAAATGCAATGCCCAGTGACAGGCTTAATAAAATGGAGAGGGCATTCGGAACAAGTTTCAGTGCTGTAAATTTTCATATTAATGATAAGAGTTCCGGTGACATGGGGGCATTAGCATATACCCAGGGGAATGATGTTCATTTTGCACCAGGCCATTTTAATCCGAAAACACAAAAAGGTCAGGAACTGATTGGACATGAACTGGCCCATGTCGAGCAACAAAGACAGGGCAGGGTATCAGCTACAAGACAAGATATGCAGGGCCCGGTAAATGACAGCATTATCTTGGAGAAAGAAGCTGATATTATGGGCAAAAAAGCTGCAAATGGAGAACAGGTTTCACATCTCTCTACTATAAATAATTACTCTTTGCAGAAACAAGAAGAACCTGGCGAAAATCAAGCTGCCCGTGATGAGTTTGAGAGAGAAAAAGATAAAGAGCTTGGAAAAATTGGAAAGACACCTTCAGGTCGGGAAGACGAAACTTCCGGTGCGTCGCCCGTCCAACAAAAAAGTGCTCCAATACAAATGACGGGCACCAGAAACATCAGTGCCGGAACAACTTTTGGAAATATTGATAAAAGTAGTTGGCGAACATATTTAATAGCTTATTGTAGTGTAAAATATACCGATTCCAGTATAAGGTTCAGAATGCATGTCGGTGCCGGGGTGTGGTATGGAATCTGGGTTTCGACAGAGTCGATTGATTTTAATGCCACTATTAATATTGTACCAACTGCCGGAAGTGAAATCCACGCAAATGAAAGGGCAGGCAGCGTATTCAAGGATATGGACAGCCCTGCCAGCGGAGGGTTGGCAGTTCAAACAGAGGGGCGAAATAGTAACAGGCAAATTGCCCTTACCCCACGTTTTGGTGCGGGATGTAATGGAGGGGGTGCCGTTGGTGCCGGTGTTGGGCCATATTCAGCCAGTGTCTCTTTTCCCGACGCAAGCCTTTCACAAGAGGTTTCATTGGGAACTTTTATTTGGGAGTTGACAACAACATGATCCGGAGAAAATATATTTACTATGATTTTAGCCATTTCTATAGGGGTATTAATTTTGATTCTGATGGTAGGGTTAAACCTAAAAATCAGGAAAAAAAAGGAAATAAGCCTTTTTGGAAAACATGGGCCCAACTTTTCAGCCCGGGTAATTATTCAGGAAGATAGAAAAGGATTCCCTTTCATTTATTTAATACAGCAGAAGATAGTCGAACAAAGTAACGGCCAATTACCTCATGATATAGTACTTGAAAAAGACAAAATATTGAAGAATTATAAAATCAGGGTAATTAACTATAAATTAAAAGGAGTTGTAATTAATGTTGCGTTCATTATTCTAATGGAGGCAGTTTGGATTTTTGTTGCAGCAAAAGGATTAAACTTATCCTGGACTAACTATTAAAAAATGTACCAATTAAAATCACTCCCGAGACAAGACTTACGGAACAAGCCCGATCAAAAGCCAGTAATACAGCCAAAATTAAAAGTCGGCCAACCGGAGGATAAATATGAACAGGAAGCCGATGCCGTTGCCGACAGGGTCATGAGGATGAGTGAAGGCGAATCCATCCGGATGCAGCCCATCGAAGAGGAAGAAGAAATGTTGCAACCAAAACTCAGGATGCAGCCCATCGAAGAGGAAGAAGAAATGGTGCAGACAAAATCTGAAAAAGGGGATGGCTACACATCCCAAACCATATCAGAGCAAATAAAATCATCTAAAGGAAATGGTTCACCTTTACCTTCCGGCACTAATCAATTCATGAGTAATGCATTTGGTTCTGATTTCAGCCATGTCCGGATTCATACTGATAATGCTGCCAATATAATGAACAAAGGATTAGGGGCAAAAGCATTTACCTATGGCTCTGATATTTTTTTTAATGTAGGGGAATTTTCACCTGAGTCTTTTGAAGGAAACAAATTGTTAGCGCATGAACTAACACATACAATTCAACAAAATCAAAATATACAGCCGTTTATTCAATGTACATGCAACCGTCCGCCACGCGGATTCTCTTTCCAGACAAGTGGGTTAGGGCAAAGAATTATTGAGCGCCTTGGCCGGATAAAGATAGCGGATCCTGAAAATGAAGGTGAGTTTATACCCCAAATTTCACCAAACAGGGTTATTGAAATATTAAATCTTTCTCCCTGTTTTCTTTATATAGCTTCCCGTATTGAACGCTTATATTTCGGAAATACTCCACAGCGGACACCCGAACTTGAATTAAGATTTCATAGAAATAGTGCAATTGGCAGTCATTTTTCAAGGTCTGATTCCCGGATATACATTGAAACTACAACATTGGATGAGGTTGTAGGCAGGATAGTTCATGAAGTTGTTCACGCCTGGCATTCTGAACCAACCGTTTCGCGTACACCAAGAAGTCATGGATCTGTTACTCGATATGAAGAAGCGATGATTAGAGAAGAAGCCAGAACACGTGCTAAGGAAAACGAAATAATGCAGCAAATCTATGATGCCGGTGGGCTTCAGCGATCAGACTTAGCACAAGCCGGACAAGAAGATGTCAGGAATTCGTTTAAAAGCGGGTTTCCGAAATTAACTTACCAGGAATATTTCATCATTGAAGAAATGAAAAGAAGAACATACTTTTCTGCCATAATAGAGGCTAACGCTGTAAGAGCTGCGAATCAAATGATCGACACCCGAACTGTAGATAGTGTGCGACCTGGTAATCGTTTTGAAATATCTGAAACAACGCACAGGACTGTGCTTGCTCGTCAAATACCGTCAAGAGTCCCAACACTTGATGAAGCAGAAAGATGTGTACGTTTTTATTGGGCTAATAGGGGACTAAGGCAACAAACTTCATCATTTTATGAGAGGCTGGAAGCAATATCACCAGGGGGGGCATATTTTATCCTCAGGTACTATAGCCGATTTGGTATTGACAGACAGGATCCAAGAAGCGACAGGTTTGAACACAGGAGTTATATGAGTCGGATTATACACCAGATGGATGTTGATTTAGCTTTATTAAGGGCAATTCGAACGTCCAGCCAGGCATTTATTGATTGGCTTGTAGGGATACCTGAAAATCGCAGGGTGGAAGCCAGAGGATACTTTAACTGGATTTTAATACAGGAGAAAATGTCACGAGAATGGAGGGCAACAAGTAGCAGAACACCCAATCCTGAATTACGACTGTTACATCTTAATTTCTTAGGAGAGAAAACAGGAAGTGCATTAAGTGGTATTTCAGTACCGGAGTCTCCTTAAAAAAGCTCTGCTGATGTATCTTATGGTAAAACCAAATAAAACTATTAATATTTTGAACAGTATAAAATTGCATAGAATTCACATATTAATAAAAGCAACAAATTCAACCAGTATTGAACGAACTTTTCGAGAATGTACCATCAAAAACAACCATTAATACAAGACATCCGGCGCAGTCCCGGTCAAAACTGGTTTAGCCAAAACCTGACAGACCCTGGAGGTATATTTAAGTTTACAGCAGATGCCGCGGATAAGCAGTTGATAAACTTTTACAGGAATGAAAGCATCCAAATGATGACACATGTTGCGGTTGAAGATACATTACAAATGACGCCTGACATTCAAAAATTACCTGCCCCACTAACACCCGAACCGTCATCTGCCGGTTCACCACAAGCACAGCCAACTCAGACTTTTACGATGCCGGATGTTCAAACCGGGTCTGTTTCAAGAACGACTTTTGACCGGATAATGCTGCAACATTTTGGTGTTTCCAGAGTTTTTAACGGAACCCGGTCAGACCAGGAAAGTTACCTGAGATCTGCATCAGGAAACCCGGGACTGAGTTTCAACCCAACGTCATGGACAGACTGGAACCCGGGATCAGACTCAGAAATTTATGCGCATATCATCAATGCTTTCCGGTCCTTCGCAGTGACCTTCGGCGGAATACCACCGGTAAATGAGATTGGTTTTTTTAACGAAAAGTACTCTTATAGCCATTCTTCATCAGGTGTTGTCAGGGAACGGGGAACGGCTGCCGCCTTTGGTGGCGGTAAATTATTGATCTACCCCCTGATGACAATGAGTGCAAAAACCCTGCCTTCGGGAAGAAGCGAAAATTCTCCAGCCCATTTAACTTTACCGCTCCGTTCACAAACCGTCACAAGGATAATAACCCACGAACTTGGCCACGGGCTTGTGGAAATCGGTTTGACGCCCACCGGCACGACTTCTTCGGGAGGCGCTGCCCCCGTCCCGCAACTGATGAACGATTATCGTCGTACAGCGGGATGGACCACAGGAAGCAACCCGCAATTGTATGACATTGGCGTTTCTGCAGTACAAACAGCCATTGCAGCCGGACGGGTGCCTGACGCCAGATATCAAATAAACCAAACAAACTGGAATCAGCCGAACTGGATTGAACAACCTGTAACGGAATATATGACCACACACCCGTCGGAAGACTTTCCGGAAGCCATTATGACTTACGTAACGCAGCCTTCCCTGCTACAATCCAGATCACCGGGCAGGTTCCGTTTCATCCGGCAAAGGGCTCACCAACTTGGCCCCTTACTCAGGCAGATCGTCCCCGCACCTCCTGCTCCTGGTGATTATCCGGTGATTACACGTGATTATGCAATTGTTTGATCGCTACTAAAAATTGACAAAGACTTCAAATCAGATTAACTTTGAACAAACTATTATAAAATGTACCAACTAAAACCACTCACCAAAAAAGACGTCCGGGACAGCGCCGAACAACGGCCGCTACTACAGCCAAAATTGAAAGTCGGGCAGCCGGGTGACAAGTACGAGATAGAAGCCGATCGTGTTGCCGACAGGGTGATGCGAATGAGTGAAGGGGAACCAATCAGGATGCAACCCATGGAGGAAGAGGAAGATATGTTGCAGCCAAAAATCCGGTTGCAACCTGAAAAAGAGGAAGAAGAATTGCAAATGATGTGTGAAGACTGCAGGAATGGAACATGGGTTCAACGTCAGCCCCTCAAAGAGGAGGAGGAAATGCTTCAACCAAATCATCCCAGGGCACACAAACTTCTGCTGCTCCGGAAAGTATTCAAACTCAAATTAATCACGCCAAAGGATCGGGTTATCCAATGGACAAACAAACCCTTTCATTTATGGGAAACCGGTTTAGAACTGATTTCAACAATGTCAGGGTTCACAACGACAGCATATCTTCAGACAGTGGCCTGACAGGAATGACCGGTTTTATTGAGTACCGTCGTAATTTCCTGCAACTTAAGATTGAAGGAAGTATGACCGGGCTGGGCGAAGAAACGGGAATTGTCTCCGGTGGCGATATGAGGATTCAGGGAACCCTGACCATTCCGCTTTGGTGAAAATATTTTAATAAATTTCACTACTTTTGGCTGCTTAATCCGAAAAGGTAAAATGAGTTTTAGGCATCCCGAATTTCTTTACGCGCTTTTTGCGTTGCTCATACCTGTCATTATCCACCTGTTCAATTTCAGGCGGTATAAAAAAATGTGGTTCAGCAACATTCAGTTCCTGAAAAATATCACCACCCAAACGCGTAAACAAAACAAGCTGAAACATTTGATGGTGTTGCTTGCCAGGATGCTGGCCTATGCTTTTGTGGTGATCGCGTTTGCCGGCCCCCGTTTTGGAAATATGAAAGAACAGGAAGCGGCCTCGGGTTCGCTGACGATGATCTATGTTGACAATTCATTCAGCATGATGGCCGAAGGGGAAACCGGGCGGCTGCTGGATGAAGCGCTGGAACAGGCACGGACGATAGTCAGACAGTCGCCACGTGAAGCGAGGTTTGTCATGTTGACCAATGATCCGGCTAATAACCACCGTGTGCTGACAAAAGAAGAAGCCCTTACCTTGCTGGATGAGGTCGTGATTACACCAAATCATAAAAAACTGTCTTCCGTTATCAATTCGTCATTGAGGATAAAAGGGGATAAAGGCTTTTCTGCTGCCGATATCTGGCTTTTTTCCGATTTTCAAAAAAATGCCGTGCACGTTCAGGCTTTTCCCGAAGATACGCTTTCAAACTATTTCTTTGTGCCGCTTGCTCAGACCCGTGAACGCAATATCTATGTGGATTCCTGTTGGATAGACGAACCGGTGATCCTTCCCGGCAGGCCGGTACACCTGAATATCAGGTTAAAAAATTCATCTTCTGTTGACCTGGAAAAGATCCCGTTAAAAGTGAGCATTGACGGACAGCAAAAAGCGGTGGCCGGCGCCGACCTGAAAGCCCGTTCCGAAGAAATGATCACAGCCGGTTTTTCGGTTACCAAAGCAGGATGGCATACCGGACTGGTAGAAATAGAAGACTATCCCATAACTTTTGATGACAGGCTCTGGTTTGCTTTCCGGGTGAACCCCAAAATACGGGTACTGGAAATCCACAGCGGGAAAAGCAATCTGTCATTACAAAACTTTTATAGCATTGACAGTGTTTTCCGGTTTGATGAAACCAATTACCGGACGGTGGATTACAACCGGTTAAACGAGTACAACCTCATCATACTTGATGGCATTTCAGCTTATTCTTCCGGTTTGACCGGGCAGATAAAGGCTTATCTGGAACAGGGGGGAAACGTGATGTTTATTCCTTCAACAGATACGGTTACGGATGAAGACAACCGGCTGTTAACCGCCCTGGACGCAGGACGGATATCGGCTTTCGATACCAGTGCTACCCGCGTTGTGGGCATCAACAAAGAAAGCGATTTTTTCAGGGATGTTATTCTTAAAGTTCCTGAAAATGCCGATCTGCCTGTAGTTAAGAAACATTTCCGTTACCGTTACAATATTCGTTCGGGGATGGAAGCACTGGTAACCTTACTTGATGGCGATGATTTTCTGCTTACACGCCGGTCAGGTAAAGGAAGGCTGTTCCTGCTTGCTGTTCCACTGGATGGGGGATACAGTAATTTTGTTTCAAATGCCCTGTTTATTCCCGTGATGTACCGGTCCACAGTTCAGGGAGGCAGCGGAAGCCGGCTGTTTTATGTTCTGGGTAAGGATGATCAGATCAAGAGTGATGTGTCATCGCTGACCGATACCGAAACCCCTTTTGCTTTACGCCCTTTGAACGGGGGAGCTGAATATATCCCCGAACAACGTCTGAGCAATGGCAGCCTGCTGATGAACATCAGTAACGGGCCCGTTAAATCCGGATTTTACAACCTCGTACAAAACGATTCCGTCTGGAGGATATTTGCTTTTGATTACAACCGTGATGAGTCGCAAATGATCTTTTACACCAAAAATCAGCTCAGTGAAATGCTGAAAACTTCCGGATTGAGAAATTATCAGGTTTTGGATGCTTCTGAAAACAGTTTTTCAAAAGTTGTGGATGCTCTGCAAAAAGAAAATGAGTTATGGAAGCTATTTATTATCTTCGCGCTTTTAATGTTGCTGGCCGAGGCTTTGATGCTGAGGTTTTGGAAATAACAGAAAGGATTTGTTGAAATGATGGAATGTATCCCAGTCAGTTACCCTGTCCTTCAGGGCTGGGTATCAGAACCGGGAAACACACATTAAATTAATCATTGAAAAAGGAGAAGAAGTAAAAAAATGAGCGAACAGGAGGAATTGCAGCCACAGGAAAACCAGGATCAAAAGCAGGAAGACAAACACCACATCACCCCGCTGCGCGGCATGTACGAAAACTGGTTTCTCGATTATGCTTCCTATGTTATCCTTGAACGGGCAGTACCCGAAATTAATGACGGGTTAAAACCGGTACAGCGTCGCATCCTGCACTCCATGAACCTGCTGGACGACGGGCGGTTCAACAAAGTAGCCAACATCATCGGGCACACCATGCAGTTTCATCCTCACGGCGATGCCTCCATCGGCGATGCGCTGGTGCAGCTTGGTCAAAAAGAACTGCTGATAGAAATGCAGGGAAACTGGGGAAATACCCTCACAGGCGACAGCGCTGCCGCCCCCCGTTATATTGAAGCCCGCCTGTCGAAATTTGCACGCGAAGTGGTTTTCAACCCCAAAACCACCGAATGGAAATCTTCTTATGACGGAAGAAATAAGGAACCCGTCACCCTCCCTGTTAAATTTCCGCTTTTGCTTGCCCAGGGTGTGGAAGGTATTGCTGTGGGCCTGGCTTCCAAAATATTGCCCCACAATTTTATGGAGTTGATTGATGCTTCCATAAAATACCTGCAAGGCAAAAATTTTGAACTTTTTCCTGATTTTCTGACCGGGGGAATGGCTGACTTTTCAAAATACAATGACGGCCTCCGCGGGGGGAAAGTCAGGGTGAGGGCCAGGATAAGCCAGCAGGACAAAAAAACCCTGGTCATTACCGAAATACCTTATACCACCACCACAACCTCATTGATCGATTCCATCATTTCAGCCAATGACAAAGGCAAGATCAGGATCAAAAAAATTGACGACAATACGGCACAACACGTGGAGATCGTCATTCATCTCGCATCCAACGTTTCGCCCGACCAGACCATTGATGCCCTGTTTGCCTTTACCAATTGCGAGGTGTCCATCTCACCCAACAATTGTGTTGTCCTTGACGCCAAACCGCAGTTTCTGACCGTTTCGGAAATATTGAAACATAATACCGATCACACGGTAAACCTCCTTCAAAAAGAACTTGAGATCAGGCTGAAAGAGTTGCGGGACCAATGGCACAATGCTTCGCTGGAGAAAATATTTATCGAAAACAGGATCTATCTCAACATCGAGAAATGCGAAACCTGGGAAAGTGTCCTTGAGACCATTGACAAAGGGCTGAAACCATTTAAAAATCTTTTGAAACGTGAGATTTCACGTGATGACCTGATCCGGCTTACCGAGATAAAGATCAAACGTATTTCAAAATACAATGCCTTCAAAGCGGATGGCCAGATAAAATCAGTTGAAGATGAGATGGAAGAAGTAAAAAACCATCTGGATCATCTGATTGAATACGCCATCATCTATTACAGGCAGATAAAAAAGAAATACGGAAAAGGGAAAGAACGCAAAACCGAGATCCGTAATTTTGATACCATTTCGGCAACGCAGGCAGCAGTAGCCAACCAAAAACTTTATATCAACCGTGAGGAAGGTTTTGCCGGAACATCCTTAAGAAAAGATGAATTTGTGACCGAGTGTTCCGACATTGACGATATTATTGTCTTCAGGGAAGACGGTTCCTCTTTTGTAACCAGGGTGGCACCCAAAGTGTTTATCGGCAAAAATGTTCTCCACCTTGCCGTGTTTAAAAAGAACGATGACCGTACGATTTACAATATGATCTACCGTGATGGCAAACGGGGAAAATATTATGTAAAAAGGTTTGCGGTAAGGGGGATTACACGTGATAAGGAATACAACCTGACCAAAGGTGCCGAAGGGTCGAAAGTGATATGGTTTACAGCCAACCCCAATGGCGAAGCCGAAGTAGTCAAGGTAAACCTCCGGCCAAGGCCCCGGATGAAGAAAACCTTCTTCGATTTTGATTTTAGTACGCTGGCCATCAAAAGCAGGAGTGCAAAGGGTAATCTTCTCTCGAAGATCCCGGTTAAAAATATCTTGCAGCGTGAAGAAGGAGTTTCTACCCTGGGTGCCATGGACATCTGGTATGATGATACCGTCAGGCGCCTGAATACCGGGGAACGGGGCGAATATCTCGGCGCTTTTAAAAGTGATGATAAGATTCTTACCATCCTCTCAACCGGCGAATTCAAGATTACAGGATACGACCTGAACACCCATTTTGATGATGAAATGGCCTTCCTTGCCAAATATGACCCGGAAAAAATTGTCACGGCAATTTATATTGACGGCGAAATGAAAAAATATTACGTGAAAAGGTTTCAGGTTCCTGAATTTGCCGTAGTGAACAAAAGGTATCTGCTTATTCCGGACAGCAAAGGCTCCGAACTGGTTCTTTTCTCAACGGATTATTTGCCGAGGGTTGAAATAGAAACCAAATCGCGGAAAGGAAATGAAATTGAGTATGAAGTGATTCCCCTTGCCGATTTTATCGCAGTGAAAAGCTATCGGGCAAAAGGAAAACGGTTGTCAAACAAAGTGCTTCAAAAGATAAAACTGATTGATCCGTTGCCTTACGAACATGAGGGGGAAGAAGATGTTTCGGACATAAAAGAACATGACATCCCCGGTGAGCCGGAAACCCCGGATCAGGATACTGCCAAAACGGTATCTGCCACAAACGAAAAGGAAGAAAGCTCCCGGTTTGAAAAGCCGAAAAGCGAACCGGAAAACGATAGCGGGGAAACCCAGATGGAACTGGAATTTTAATTTAACCTTAATGCTTTAAAAGATCAATTTTTTAAAGCTGGATTGTGAAGGCTCGGAATACGCTATATTGTATAGTGCTTCAGGTGAAGTATTGAATGGGATAGATACCATTGCCATTGAAACCCATGCCGGAAGCAAAGCCAGACAAAACATGAAATCATTATTGGCATTTTTAAATAAAAACGGGTTTAATACAAATTCCCATGGCGATATTATATGGGCATGGAAATAATACCGATTATTATTTGCGTGGCCTCGGGATCGCCATTCGTTCGCTATACTTCTCCTATTGCTTTAAATATATTTCGGCATTAACAATTTATACATTAAAATCTTATGAGAAAAATCTCTTTTGTTATCACTTAACTGCCACTGACTTCACCCACAATATGGATTACCATCCGGTTGGTTACCCCGCTGAGTGTGATGGGGCTGCTTGCTATGATAATTACGGGATCGTCTTTTTTGGCCAATTTGTTTTGGACTAAATAATGATCCACTGCGCCAATGAATTTGCTGCCTGATGCCGGTTGTTTCATATAAACAGGGGTAACGCCAAATAGAATTGTCAACTGTTCCAAACGGTGGATGTTTTCGCCAAAGGCGATGATGGGGATTTGCATCTTTTGCAACGAAAGCATGGCTGTACTGCCTCCTGAATGTGCCCAGGTAATGATGTATTTAGCGCGGACATCACCGGAAATGATGTTCACCCCGCGTGCCATAGCTGCCTTCCTGTTCAATATGCCGCCATAATTAAGATAGCGGCCTTTATGCGATTGTTTTTCTTTAATAAACAGGCTGGTTTTCCGGGCCACCCGGTCCATCATTTTCACCGCTTCAACCGGATGATTGCCCACGGCGGTTTCCCCCGACAACATGATGGCATCTGCGCCGTCCAAAATAGCATTGGCAACATCCGACACTTCCGCGCGTGTGGGTATAGGCTCAACGATCATGCTTTGTAACATTTGCGTGGCCACGATCACATGCTTGCCCTGTTTTTGGCACATTTCAATAATTTGTTTCTGGAGTATTGCTACCTCTGCAAGGTCCATTTCCACACCGAGGTCGCCCCGGGCAACCATTATTCCGTCGGATTCCCTGATAATGGATTCAAGGTTGGCAATGGCCTGCGGTTTTTCTATTTTGCTGATCACAGGGATGTAGTTATCCTCTTCAAAAGTGGTGGAAAAACCCATGTCGCCGCTGGTAATATCAAGTCCGTCAGGTCGTGCCTTGTACTCATTCAGTTTGCTTTTCAGTGCTTTTATATCCTGCCTCCTCCTGACAAAACTCAGCGCCAGGAAATCAAATCTCTTTTTTACTGCGTAATCCACACAACGGTAATCCTTTTCCGTCATGGAAGGCAATGACAGTTCGGTGTCGGGCAGGTTGACCCCTTTTGAAGTGGTTAGCAGGTTGCCTTCTATTACCTCGCATTGCAGGCACGCGTTTTTTCCCCGTCCTTTTTTTGAAATGGCTTTCAATTCAATGTTGCCGTCATCAAGCAGGATTTTCTCGCCGGCTTTCACTTCATCAATAAAATGGGAATAGTTTGTTGAAAATGTAAGTTCATTTCCCGGTTCGCCGCCGACAATATTGTTTTTTACAAAATTTATCTTTTGTTTCTTTTTTAGCATCACCCCTTCGGCGATTACTTTGCCAACCCGTATCTTAGGCCCGGATAAATCGCCCAGAATGGATATATAAGTGGCGGTTTCCTTTTCGGCTTTACGGATATTTTCAATCAGTTTGTCATATTCATCGAAAGAGCCGTGCGAAAAATTAATTCGGAAAACACGTACGCCTGCTCTTATTAATTTGCTTAATACTTCAACCGACGTACTCGCCGGCCCCAGCGTGGCGATGATCTTTGTCATCTGGAAATTGGATTTGTTCATGCGGGTTTCTTTTTTAGTTGAGGGGCAAAAGTAAATGAAACATTTGGTTTGAGGGGGATGTGGGATTTTTGATGTGGGATTTTGGATTTGAGTGTATGTTGATGTATTGCTAAAATAAGGAAGAAAAACATTGAAAAACGGAATGGTAAATCGTGATTGATTGGTGGATACCGGATGGGGCAGGGCTGTCCTGACAGGGCAGATTTATCCCGTATCATGAGGGAATATTGAATGTTGCTGCAGGAGTTGCAGTTGTCTCATGCTTTTCCATATCCGCCTGATGCGGACTCCGGGAGGTCTTCCGCCTCCCGGATTACTTCCATCATTTCGGCCAGCATCATGGCGGATGCCCCCCATATGATCTCACCCTGTATCAGGAAACAGGGCACTTTAAATTCTAATCCCTGCCGGTTCCTGATCACTTTGCGTGTTATGGTGTCGGGGTCGAGCAACTCGTCAAGGCTGATTTCAAGAATCCTGTCAACTTCATTGTTTCCTTGCAGGCCGGGGCGTGATAGGGAATAGCCCACAAAAGGGGTTACATCAAAATTACTTGGATTGATGTGGATGTTTGAAAGCTGTCCTGCAATTACAACTTTTCGGGGATTTATGTGCACTTCTTCATAAGCTTCACGCAAAGCCGTCTGCGACAAAGTGTTGTCTCCCGTTTCATAACTTCCTCCCGGGAAGGCAATCTGCCCGCTGTGCACACTGTTGTCCCGGGGCCTCTTGATCATGACAAATTTTATATTGCTGTCGTCGGGATAAAAAAGGATCAATACGGCACTTTTCTTGGGAGGATTGGCAAAGGTTTTACTCCTCAGTTCCTTAAGCCGGGTAACGGGCATCATCTTCAACTGTGCTTTCAGCCCGGGGAGTTCCCCGTGGCTGAGCCGGTTTTTAAGTTGTCCGGTGAAAATTTTGAATTTTTTCATGCCGTGGCAAAAATAATGAATTCCATGCCTGCAGGACAGGTTTCGCGGTTATACCATTCCATATTCATGGTCAAATAACAGTTTTGTCCTCTGATTATTATTCAGGCTAAATTCCAAAGGAAGGATTAGATTGTTAAACTTGTGGTATAAAAAACCAGGAAGATGTTAAAAAATACCGTTTTTATTTTAATTGTCTTACTTGTTATGCTTTCAGGGTGTACAAGCAGGCCTTATACAATGAAGGATAACGGTCATACTGATGAGCTTGATATGGACTCGCCATTTGAAATTGAACTCACCGGAAACTCTTCTGCCGGTTATTCCTGGAAAGTAGTGGAAATTGACACCGACGTCATAAAGCAAATCGGGAAGCCCGGATACGTCCCGTCGGATGGCCGGGTCGGATCCGGGGGAACCTATCCTTTCCGGTTTCAAACCGTTGATTACGGTGAAACAGAACTGGTGTTGGCTTACAGCCGGTCGTTTGAACCCGGAGAGCCGCCTCCAAAAACTTTCAGGATGAAAATAATATCAGGTACAATGGGCAGGATTTTGGGAGAGTAGAGATTTTGGATTTTTCATGTAATTTGGTTTTACGCAATCAAATATAAAAAAACTTTCCCGCTTGCATTACAAACCGTATGCTTTTTATAGTAAATTTGTTACTGTGTTGACTGAAAAAATTGTTATGGGCAATATAGAAAAAAAGTCGCCGGTTTCCGATGTAAGCCAAAAGGAAGATGAACTCCATTCGTTAATCCTTTATAATGATGATGTAAACTCTTTTGATTTTGTCGTCGAAACACTGATTGAGGTGTGTGAACATGACCCCATGCAGGCCGAAAACTGTGCCTGGATTGCCCATTACAAAGGAAAATGTGTGGTAAAAAATGGCACAGTCAACGAACTCAAACCTTGTTACAAAGAAATGACAAACCGAATGTTGACGGTTGAAATGAAATAAATTATGTGGACAGTTATCATCACACTGATCCTTGTGGGCATCCTGATGCTGCTGCTTGAGATCCTGGTCATTCCGGGTTCGGGTGTGGCAGGCATCATCGGTTTTGCCCTGATGGTGGCCGGGATATGGCTTGCTTATTCGCGGCAGGGGGTGCAGTCGGGCAACATTACGCTGGGGGTTACGCTGGGTGTAAATCTCATCGTCCTGCTGCTGGTGCTGAGGTCGAAAACATGGGACAAGTTTATGCTCCATACTAAAATTGACAGCAAAGTCAGGACCATTAACCCCGATCAGTTAAAGGTGGGGGACAAGGGAAAGACCATTTCACGCTGTCCTCCCATGGGCAAAGCTGTTTTCAATGATAAGTTTTATGAAGTCAGTGCTTACTCCGAATTCATTGATCAGCAAGAAGATATAGAGATCGTCAAGATCTCGGGAAATAAAGTTTTTGTTAAACAAATAAAAAAATAATCATGAACAACATTTATGTAATTATTGCGACCGGCATCGGTGCCATATTTTTATTATGGCTTCTTTTTTATTTCATCCCGGTTGGCCTGTGGTTTACGGCTCTGGTATCAGGTGTGCGTGTTTCGCTGCTTCAATTGATCCTGATGCGTTGGAGGAAAGTCCCGCCCGGCGTAATTGTCAACAGTATGATTGCCGCCACCAAGGCAGGCCTGCACCTGAAACGCGATGACCTTGAAGCGCATTATCTCGCCGGAGGGCATGTTCAGGCCGTTGTTAATTCACTGATCTCCGCCGATAAGGCCAACATAGAACTTACCTTTAAAACGGCAACGGCCATTGACCTTGCAGGCCGGGATGTGCTGCAGGCCGTTCAAATGTCGGTAAACCCGAAGGTGATTGATACCAAGAAAGTGACAGCAGTAGCTAAAGATGGTATCCAGTTGATTGCCATGGCGCGTGTAACCGTGCGGGCAAATATCCAGCAACTGGTAGGTGGTGCCGGTGAAGAAACCGTGCTGGCCCGTGTAGGAGAGGGGATTGTCTCATCCATCGGTTCGGCAAGTTCACACAAAGCAGTTTTGGAAAATCCGGATAGCATATCAAAGGTAGTACTTGGAAAGGGACTTGATTCGGGTACCGCTTTTGAGATATTATCCATTGATATTGCCGATATTGATATCGGGAAAAATATTGGTGCCGTGCTTCAGATGGACCAGGCCAATGCCGATAAAAATATTGCGCAGGCCCGGGCTGAAGAGCGACGTGCTATGGCTGTGGCTGTCGAACAGGAGATGAAAGCCAAAGCACAGGAAGCCCGTGCCAACGTCATACAGGCCGAAGCGGAAATCCCAAAGGCCATTGCTGAATCGTTCCGCTCAGGGAACATAGGTATTATGGATTATTACAAACTCCGGAATATCCAGGCCGATACGCAGATGCGGGAGTCAATAGCAGAAACATCGCCTGCTGACTTAGGCGAAAAAGGGAAGTAAACCCCCCTTAAAATAATAATTGGTAATCCGCAGCGTTTGCGTATCACGTAAATGCTGTTTTACCAAACAGTTCTCCGTTTCACCAAATATATCATCCGGATTATTTTTATTTTATCGTGAAGAGGGAAAAAGATATCGAGAAAAAGTTTCAGGTTTTGCTGAATAGCTGCAATTCGGAACTTTATGAAGAAGAAAAAGATATTCTGAAGAAAGCTTTTGACTTTGCTTTTCAATGGAACAAAGACAAAACACTGCCCAATGGCGACCCGTACATTTTCCATAATATTGATGTGGCCATAACCGCCATGAAAGAAATCGGTTTGGGGCCTATGTCCGCCGTTTGTTCCCTTTTGCATGGTGAGGAAATAAGATCGGAAAAAATAATGATACAGGTCAGGGATGAATTTGGGGAACAGGTTGCCGGGATATTGGATGGGCTCAACAAAATTTCCACACTGCGTACCGAGCGTATTTCTTATCAATCAGAGGCTTTCAGGACTCTGTTCCTTTCGATGGTTAACGATATGCGGGTAATCCTGATCAAGCTGGCCCATCGTTTGAACGATATCCGCAACCTGGACCAGCTTGGTGAAAAAACCAAAGCTTTTGTCAATGAGATCAAATACCTCTATTCGCCCATAGCCCACCGGCTGGGTTTGTTTAATGTAAAAACAGAACTCGAAGAGCGGGTAATGCAATACGAGAACCCCGAATTGTTTTATTCCATTCAGCGTAAAATAAAGGAAACCAGGAAAAAACGTGAGGTTTATATCCAGGAATTCATCCGGCCCATTTACCGGGCACTTTTTGAGCAAAAATATAAGTTTGATATCAAATGGCGGACAAAATCCGCGCCATCCATCTATGCCAAAATGAAACGGCAAAATGTGGAATTTGAAGAAGTGTTTGATTTGTTTGCTATCCGCATAATCGTTGATACCCCCCTGAAAAAAGAAAAAGAAGTTTGCTGGAAGGTTTACTCAATTGTCACCAATCTTTACCAGCCCAATCCCAAAAGGCTTCGCGACTGGATCAGCACACCGAAAGCAAGCGGGTATGAATCGTTGCATACCACAGTCCTTGAGGAAAACAACAAGTGGGTGGAAGTGCAGATACGTACTAAACGAATGGATGAGGTGGCCGAAAAAGGACAGGCTGCCCACTGGCAATATAAAGGGATAATGAATAAAAAGGATACCGAAGACTGGTTGAGCCAGGTTCGCGATATACTTGAAAATCCCGACCAGATACTGCGTGATAATGTTTACCGTCCTTCAGTTGGCAACCACACGGATAAGATATTTGTTTTTACGCCCAAAGGGGATCTGAAACAACTTAAAGCCGGTGCCTCGGTGTTGGATTTTGCTTATGAAATTCATACCGATGTGGGGTCCTCATGCAAAGGGGCACGTGTGAACAACCGGGTTGTCCCCATACGGTATATATTGCACAACGGTGATAAGGTGGATATCATCACGGCCAAAAACCAAAAACCCAAACTCGACTGGCTGGCATACGTGGTTACCGAAAAAGCCCGTACCCGCATTAAAAGACAACTGAAAGAGGAAAAATATGCAGAGGCCGAGATTGGAAAAGAAATGCTGTTGCGGAAACTGAAACACTGGAAAATCAAAAGTCCGGAAGACCTGATCAATGTGTTGGTGAGACATTATAAACTGGAAACGGCTGTTGACCTTTATTACCTGATTGCCGAGAATAAAATTGAAATGGCGCTGATAAAAAAACAGCTTGTTGATTTTCTCGAATCGGATAGCATCCGTAAAAAACCCGAAACAATTGAGGTGAAAACCGAAGAAAAACCGGCAACGGCAAAAGTTGAATCTCAGGATATCATATACATAGGCGAGAACTTAAAAAACATGAATTATAAGCTGGCAAAATGCTGTAACCCCATTCCCGGCGACCATGTTTTTGGGTTTGTTACTACCCTGGGCAGATTAACGATACACCGCTATTCGTGTCCCAATGCCAAAAACCTGCTGTCAAAATATCCTTACCGTGTGATGATGGTGAAATGGCTGAAAAGTGGAAAAACAGCAATTTCCACTACCAACCTGAAAATTTCGGGAACCGATGAACTTGGTGTTGTCAGTGCCATCACAAAGACCATTACGGACGACTTGAGAGTAAATATGCGGTCAATCAATTTTCAGAAAAAAGGAAAACATTTTGAAGGACGTGTCTGCGTGATGGTCAAAAACCACGAACACCTCGATCAGCTAATCGCGAAGATCAACCTGGTGAAAGGCGTTGAAAAAATAATAAGGGTGAAGTAGGAGGGGGATGCAACCGAAAAAACTCGATAAAGTACTGGTCTCGGTGATATATGAAATCTTTTGGGAGAGATGCCTGAAATCGGAAATGGGGTAATGGAGAATTGGCAAATTCTGCCAAAAAGCCACTTTGCGGAAAATGGCAGACAGTTCACTGCCGAATATCAACTTGCCTTAACCCAACGTGGACAAGCCACAACCAAACAGGGATTTTTTGCATCTTTGAGACATGGAATTACTTACAACAACATACAAGAATAAAATCAATGGCACCTTGGGCTGTTTTGACAGGGTAATCATAACAGGGACAATTCCGCAAATTTGTTATTCACAAGGAATGACTTCATATTTGTATTCACAAAACATCAGGATA
>CAJVWU010000008.1 GCA_913009755.1 uncultured Bacteroidia bacterium | reverse complement strand
AAATAAAACAACTGATCCGCAAGCAAATGTTGCCTAAACGGCCCGGCGGGCGAAGTTATACAAGGATAACGAAAAATGGGAAATACCGAAAATACAAATGATTAAAATACCTATATTAGTGCCATTACCCCCCCCCCCGGTTGCCGAAGGTTCACCGAAGGCATCCCCATTTGCATTTCACCGTTTTTCGTATTATCTTTGGGATTAGTTAACCTGTTGTTGATTACAAATTGACCAACAAGTTATGAAAAAGATATTCGTCACCCTGTTGCTAATTACACTTTTCTCTTTTAAATTGGCGGATATGCGCAGCATATATAACATACCCATGCAAGCCAATGCAGTTTGTGCCGTCGATTATGATTTGGACGGTGATATGGATTTAATTATTAGTCATGGGATTAATAAATATACATACTGGGGTGGCATTTACATGATGAAAAATGACGGCTACGGACATTTTATGTTTTTAGATTCGATTTATGATACTACCGGTTGGGTGATTTATGCCGATACGGTTTTTAGTAAAACTTATTACGATTTAATTTTTCAAATTCCTAATCGCATTAATATCCTTACTACTGATGGAGAAAATTACACGGAATCCTCTTTTTGTCTGGGTGAGCATGTTAATGATTTTGCCCTAGGAGATGTTGACGGCAACGGGTTTCTTGATGTAGTATTTATCTCCAGCTTAGAACAATATTGGGGGATAATTTACAATCAGGGAAACGACAGTTTTTCATCGCCTACTTATTATGAAATGGATAATGTACCTGGTGATATTACCTGTGGTGATTTGAATAATGATGGAAGAAGTGATATTTTAATAGGCAGTCTTTTATGTGAGATTTGGTATAGTACTGAAAGTGATTTTTCTAAACAAATATTGAATTATAGCGGGTCCAACGTCAGCATAAACGATTTAGATAACGACGGCGATAAAGACATCATCACATTTTCGGACCTTTATGCTGCCGGAATATGTTGCATGTACGAAAATCGTGGTAACAACATTTTTGATTCGGTAAATTCCTTTAGGGTGCCGGAAGGTTGTTCGGATTTCTTTGTAACCGATTTTAACAACGACAGCCTGCCCGATGCTTTGTTTTTGACCTATAATTTCAATGAAAAGGGATATATACTTTATTATAATCAAGGTAATTTCCACATGGGCGAAGCCCAGGTTATTCCAATTAAATATTATGGCGAAGCCAGGCGGTTTATGTATTGTGCCGACATGGATGGCAACGGTTATACTGACATTATCACTACCCGGCAGGTTTTTGATACTACAGTAGCCCCGAGTTCACTTGAAATTTTATTCAACGATGGTCATGGAAATTTTGTTGAAAACCCGTTAACCGGCACAGAGAAAAATCTTTCATCAGATAACATTGCGCTAACCTGTTACCCCAACCCTTTCACGGAAAAAACCACTATAAAATACACGATAAACGAAAAGTGCAACACCACCGTAAGTGTTTGCGATTTAAACGGCAGGAAAATAAAAACTTTATTCAATAATAAATTCACTATTGGAAATCAAAAAACAACATGGGACGGCACGGATCAAAACGGAAAGGAGGTAACAAACGGCACGTACCTGATTCGCCTGCAGGCCGGCAGGCAGGTTACAACACGCACGGTGGTGAAAATTAACTAAGACGTTAGTAACCATATAAAAATCAAACAATAAAAATACAACACCATGAAAAAAACATTAATTCTTTTTGCAACCGTATTGCTTCTTGCCTTTACAACGGCTGATGTCAGAAGCTTTTACACCATTCCGGTTAGATCAAATGCTGTTTGTGCTTCCGATTATGATTTAGATGGGGATTTAGATATTCTTATCAATTGCGACGGAGATTATTTAAATAACTGGGGCGGTATATATGTTTTACAGAATAATGGAAAAGGTTATTTTACCTATATGGATTCTATTAACAAAGACTTTCTTGGCTCTAACCGGAATCTATTTGTTGATACTGTTTTTAATAACACCTATCCGGATATTCTATACTCTTCCTATAGCTTATATATCATCTCCACCGATGGAGGAAACTATTATAGAAAATCATTTTATCTCGGCGAAATGGTTGACGACCATCCCAATTCAGGTTGGGCACACGATTGTCGTTATATTTTTATGGATACCATTACCGGCAATTTTCAAATAACGGATGAAGATTTTTATCCTTTCGCTTTTGGCACAGCCGATAGTGTTGATTTTGATTTAGTTAAACAGATTTATCGCTATCCTTCTGCCAACATGCCTCCCAACCAAAATACACAAACAAGTTCGATTACCGTTAACGATCATTTGTATGCGGTAATAATTGTTTCCGAAGACGCGGTGCTTAATCCACATCAAGAATATCATAACTTTTTTTGGGATGACGCTTCCGCCATGTTTTGTACGCTTGTAAATGTTTACGGGTACAGTAAAGATAATATTTATGTGCATTATTACGACGGCACAAGCCCAAAATCAGGAAATGATTTAGATGGACCTGATTTTCCATCAAACGACATTGATTATAACGCTTCCAAGTCACGTATTTTGGAAACTTTTGATAATTTGGCCGGCACCAGCAATTCCGACCCGAATATTCCTGCACTTACGCCGAGCGACCAACTTTTTGTATTTATTGACGGACAAGGGAAAAATATTAACAATCATTCTACTTTAGGATGTGTCAAGCCCGATCCCAATCAACAACAATACGATTATTTATATGATAATGAACTTGCCCAACACGTTGAAAATATTAATTGCGCACAAATGTTGTTTTTAATACAGCCCTGTTTTTCTGGCAATTTTGCTACTGAATTAACCGATTATGACAATTACACCGCAATTTGTAAAAATCGCTCGGTGCATACTGCAACATCTGACGATTTATATGCTACTGCCGAAATTTATATGACTAACCTACGCTACGCAGAATATTCGTTTTACTGGACTGCTGCCGCAAGAAAAGGATATCCTATTTTTGATGAGCCTTGAAAAACCTATGACTATGAACCTGGTTTATTTCCATTTGATCAATATTATCCGTTTAGCGACCATCCAGGTGATCATAATCCCGATTTGAATAGTGACGGATTTGTGCAAATGGAAGAGGCTTTCGCGTATGCCGATGATATGGATGTATGGTCGCCTAATGGTTATCATCATTATGATATTTATCATCCGACATATTATGAAAAACCTGTTAACAAAGATAAAATTGGATATGGGCGATTTGCCGTCAGGCATTTATTTCTATTCAATATTTGTAAATGGTCAACTGTCTGATACAAAGAAAATGGTGTCGTTATAAATTTACCAGCAGAGCGGGAAACCGCGTAATCTTTTTATAAAATCTCCCGTTTCGGTTAAGGTTCGGGGGATTTTTTATAGATAAAACACTGATGATATTTCCAAAACATTTTCGTGCCTTCTCATAATCGCAATGGAGTTCTTCTTTTCCGGAGTTATGCTTTATGTGCAGGCGGTATTTCAATAAAATTATACGATTTTGCAATTAAAATGCAAAATCGTATGAATTTGAAAGACAACATCAATCAAAAAAACCGGATATGTATTGGGAACCTATTTCTGCTTCCTCACCACCATCAGGTACATCGGCGTAAAAATTTCCAGTTTTCCGGCTTCCACAAGCGCATCGGCAGCCACCAGCAGAATATGCTGGGTTTTGACTACACCTTTTTTCACTACCCTTAAAGCTTCCAGCGTTTTGAACACCTGTTTCATCACCATCCGGCTGCCCTTGGTCTGCCTGATCTGTTTAAGTGACCACCCGCTTTGCAAAGTGCTGTACCAGGGCACATCGTTACCATAATTGGTTTGCACCAGATCAACAGTTTCTTCTTTTATTAGTCCGGATTCTTCTATGGCTTTGTCAATCTCTTTTAAAGTTCTCAATTTGGTAATGCTGTTGCCGTACTCGATCTGTTCTCTGATCCTGACGTGTTCGGAATTTTCCGGATCGTATTTCTCGGTCATCCCCCACTGGTAAAACGCGGCTTTTCCACCGGGTTTCAGCTTTTTCAGGATTTGTTTGTAAACACCGACCAGGTCGGGTGCGTGACAAAGGGCTTCGATAGCATACATTTTATCAAACGTATTATCCGGAAAAGGAATATCCATAAAATCACCCTGCCTGATGTCCAGCAGATGGCTTACCGAAGAAGTGTTGTTCAGCACATTCGCCCTGTCCGCCTGGTATTGGTTGATGGTCAGTCCCGTGATGTATGCACCCGAAATCCGGGCAAGGTTCCTGGCCGGACCCATAATGCCGCAACCCACGTCAAGCACATTGTCTTTTTCCGTCAGGCCCAGTTTCGCTCCCAGCAGATATTCATGTCTGAGAATGCTGGCTTTGAAATCTTCGCCCTTATATCTCGGAGCAAAATGAAAAGATTCTCCCCATCCCCGTTCATAGAATTTTGTGATGAGGTCGTAAAAATTATCCGTAGCATGCTGGGCTTTCTTCGTTCGTTTTTTGTAGTCTTTTTCATCAAATACCTTGTTATACTCAACGACTTTCTGCTGTTGTGTTTCGCTTTTCATCTTGTCAGGTTTTTGGTTTTGAAACAAGGCTGTTTCCGGCTTCCTCAATATTTTGCATAAAGGTATAAAAATTTATTCTGAAATAATTTTAACTTTTCGGAATTAATCTTTTGCTGTTTAACAAAAAGTTAATACTTTTGCCGTCCGAAAATTTAACAGGGAGATAAAATGGCAAAGAAGACCAAAGGGGCAAGGATACAGGTGATACTGGAGTGTACTGAGCACAAAAACAGTGGATTGCCCGGAACATCGCGGTATATTACTACGAAAAACAAAAAAAATTCACCTGAACGGTTGGAACTGAAAAAGTACAACCCCATCATGAAAAAAATGACTGTTCACCGAGAAATTAAATAATTTGAATCATGGCTAAAAAAGTAGTTGCTACATTACAGAGTTCAGGAAAAGATTTTGCCAGGGTCATCAGGATGGTTAAATCACCAAAATCAGGTGCTTACGCCTTTAAAGAAAATATTATCCCGACAGACCAGGTAAAAGAATATTTCGTAAAGAAATAACCGGCCCAAGATATTTATTGACTTGAATGAAAAGCTTTTTCCTGTTCATGGGAGAAAGCTTTTTTTGTGGGATGAAGGAATGAATGGTGGAATGATGGAAGGGTAACAGCGAAGAAAATATAATATTTTGAAACAAATCAGTTGCCCAGTCCTTTAGGGCGGGGATCGAATAAATAATCATCTAAAATAACACAGAACAAACATGGGCATATTCTCCGTATTTTCAAATAAAAAACAAAAAGAAAACCTGGATAAAGGGTTGGAAAAAACGCGCCAAAGCGTATTCTCAAAATTGTCGAAGGCTGTTGTCGGCAAATCAAAAATTGATGATGAGGTACTCGATAACCTCGAAGAAGCATTGGTGACTTCCGATGTGGGAGTGAAAACCACCTTAAAGATCATTGAACGTATTGAAGCCCGTGTGGCCCGTGATAAATATCTGGGAACGGATGAACTGAACAATATGCTTCGCGAAGAGATCGAAAATCTTTTTGCCGAAAACAATACGAAAGACGGAACTGATTTTGAACTTCCTCCGGATAAAAAACCTTATGTAATTATGGTGGTAGGCGTGAACGGTGTGGGAAAAACAACCACCATCGGGAAGCTGGCTTACAATTTCAAAAGGGTTGGAAAATCAGTCCTGCTTGGTGCAGCCGATACTTTTCGTGCGGCAGCCGTTGATCAGTTGACCATTTGGGCAGAGCGTGTGGGCGTACCCATCGTCAGCCAGGGCATGGGTGCCGATCCGGCTTCGGTAGCTTACGATACCCTGAAATCGGCCATCTCACGTGATGTGGATGTGGTCATCATTGACACGGCCGGCCGGCTTCACAACAAAGTCAACCTGATGAATGAACTTTCAAAGGTGAACCGGGTAATGCAAAAACTGATACCGGACGCACCACATGAAATATTACTTATCCTTGATGCCTCCACAGGCCAGAATGCCATTGAACAGGCCAGACAATTCATAGCGGCTACCGACGTAAATGCCATCGCCCTGACTAAGCTCGACGGCACAGCCAAAGGCGGCGTGGTCATCGGTATTTCCGACCAGTTCAAAATCCCGGTCAAATACATCGGCGTCGGCGAACAAAAAGAAGACTTGCAGGTCTTTAACAAAAAGGAGTTTGTTGAAACCCTGTTCCATATTAATTAGCAAATCAGTTACCAGGAGATGCAGTTATGGAACGCATCAGTTACCCCCTGCTTTAGCTGTGGGTCTGACACAGAGAACTAATTTAACTTTGGAAACTATGCCCCGGCAAAAAATAAACATCATCACCCTCGGCTGCTCGAAAAACCTCGTTGATTCGGAGGTTTTGATGGGTCAGCTTGGCGATCATTATCGTATCGTACACGATTCGGATGAAAAATCCGATGTGGTGATCATCAATACCTGCGGATTTATCCACGATGCCAGGGAGGAATCGGTGGATACCATCCTGCGGGCGGTTGAATCCAAAAAAGCCGGCGACCTGAAAAAAGTTTACGTGACTGGCTGTTTGTCGCAGCGATACAAAAAAGACTTGCAGGCAGAAATTGACCAGGTGGACGGTTTTTTCGGAGTCAACGAAATTCCTGAAATCCTGAAAGCCCTGCATGTTGACTATAAAAAAGAGTTGGTTGGCGAAAGGAAGCTGACTACGCCCGGCCATTATGCCTATCTGAAAATATCGGAAGGTTGCGATCGTACCTGCTCTTTTTGTGCCATCCCGCTTATTCGTGGAAAACATAAGTCAAAAACAAAGGAAGAAATCATTGCGGAAGCGCAGTATCTCGCTTCACAAGGAGTAAAGGAGTTGCTGCTCATTGCCCAGGACCTGACCTATTATGGCATTGACCTCTATCATAAGCGTGAACTGGCCGGCCTGGTGGAGCAAATTACTGAAGTGGACGGCATTGAATGGATCAGGTTGCATTATCTTTATCCCCATGCATTTCCGGATGATTTGCTGAAAGTAATGGCTGAAACCCCAAAAGTCTGCAACTACGTTGACATTCCCCTTCAGCACATCAGCAACAGGATTTTGCGTTCGATGAATCGCCGGATTGACTCAAAAGGAACGATGGCCCTGATCGGGAAAATAAAGAAAGAAGTACCGGATGTAGCTTTACGAACGACGCTTATTGTCGGTTATCCCGGTGAGACTGAAGAAGAGTTTCAACAGCTTATGGACTTTGTAAAAAAATATCGCTTCGACCGGCTCGGTGTTTTTACCTATTCCGCCGAGGAGCATACCCAGGCCTGTCTGCTGAAAGATGACATTCCGGAAGAAGTAAAGCAGGACCGTGCCGACCGCCTGATGATGCTGCAACAGGAGATTTCTTTTGAATTGAACAAAGATAAAGAAGGGAAAACCTTCAAAACCATTATTGACCGAAAAGAGGGCGATTATTATATCGGCCGTACCGAATTCGACTCCCCCGAAGTGGATAACGAAGTCCTCATCCCTGGGAAAGGAAATAATTTAAAGGTAGGCAAATTCTATAATATCACTATCGCCAAAGCCGATTTTTTCGACCTTTACGGCCAGATTGAATAATTCAGCAAAACCCGAATCACTTACCCCGGCCTTCGCGTCGGGGTTCACAACTCTAAAAATAAATTTGCATCTCCGAATCATTCCGGTAATTTTGCCTTTTAAATAGTAAAAAGAAATGAAAAAGTATTTCTTAATTATCGCCATGCTCACGGCAGGCATTACAACCAATGCGCAAATTCCTGACCATCTTATCCCCGACACCGTTGCAAATGGCAGATTTGAAATCAACCACAGAGGGGTAAAAGTAACCGGATATTTTGAAAATCACAAAAGGACCGGTACCTGGTTTACCGGTTTTTCAAACGGGCAGGTACATTTTGTTGAAAGCTACAGAAACGGTCTGAAAAACGGGCTCTATTTAAACATTGACCGCAGGGGCAATCTGAAGGAACAGGCAGAGTACCTGAACGACAGCCTTAATGGTAAGCGCCTGCAGTTTGGCACGAGTGGAAAATTGTTATCTGCCGAAACCTATAAACACGGAAAACTCAACGGTGAAAAGATAATCTATTATGCACGGGGTGGTATCCAGGAACAGGGAAATTATATAAACGGTAACCGCGATGGCGAGACAAGATGGTTTGACGAGAAAGGAAAGCTCATTGCCATCTACAATTACAAGGACGGCGAATTTGCCGGCTGGCAAAAAAGTTATTATCCTGATGGTTCTTTGCGGTCGGAAGAGAATTATGAGAACAATATCCCGATAGGTGAAAAGACAGTGTATTATCCCAACGGGAATGTACAGATGAAAGGTTCTTACAAAAACGGCCTGAAGACCGGTTTATGGATTGAATATGATGAAGAAGGAAAGGTGGTCAGTAAAAAGAAATTTAAAAAAGGCGGGGAAGTAAAATGAGAAAATTGCTAAACCCATACCGGCAGGTGGAGGGCTACAACTGTTTCGGTTGTTCGCCCAATAATGAGAACGGCCTCCGCATGGAATTTTTTGAAGACGGCGACAACATCATTTGTGACTGGGAGCCCCGTGGTTTCTTGCAGGGCTATTTCAATGTGTTGCACGGTGGCATCCAGGCTACGCTGATGGATGAAATTGCGGCCTGGCTGGTTCAGGTTAAACTGAAAACCGCCGGGATGACTTCCAAATTAGATGTGCACCTCAAACGCCCTGTTCCCATCAATGAGGGGCCGTTGCACCTGGTGGCCCGCCTGCAGGAAAAAAGACGAAACCTTGCCGATGTGTGGGTTGAGTTGTACAATCCTGATGGCAGCCTGGGGGCAGAAGGGTTGATCACTTATTATACTTTCCGCGAAGAAATTGCAAGAGAGAAACTGAGCTATCCGGGATTTGAGAAGTTTTGATCAGGTCTTTTTCACAAATTACCAACAACTGCAGGACATCCATTTTATTTTTAACCCGCCGGGAAATTTTTGATTGTGGCAAAGTGTGATTATAAAGTTTTTATGTTTAAAAATACTACCCGGCGGGTTAACCCCCATCCCAGTATCCGGCATCCTGTGTCCAGTCTCCAATTATCCCAACTCAATCGGTGCCGGTCTCCCATCTTTGTCAATCCTTACAAACACCATTTTGGTCGAACAAACCACTTCCTCTGTTTCATCTTTCAGGTTTGCCCTCCTTGCCTCTAGAAATAATGAGACAGAGGTCTTCCCCATCTTGTCCATCTTTCCGTAAATCCTGATCTGCTCTTTAACTTTGACCGGATGTTTAAACAAAACTTCATCCATTTTTAAAGTGATCACATTGCCCGAACGGGCAATGGTAGAAGCCAGAATGCCACCGGCTTCATCAAGCCATGCCAGCATGATGCCGCCAAAAAGGTTGTTGTTTACCCCGATGTCGCTTGTTTTACAAAGTTTTGTGGAGATGAGTTTCATATTCAATTGTTTATAACAAAAGTAATCATATAACAGTTTTTCAAACTTTCGAAAATTTGAATGGGACAGCTACCATTAATCTTTCAAAATTAATTCATCTTCTTTTATCGTTTTCGGTTCAAGCATAAAATTGGTAAGGTCTTCCGTTACCCGGAAGCCATAATCCGGATAAAGAAAAAGTGGGGATCTCTTTTCGGTTTCACTGGCAGAATAACCCCAGATGGTTTTATAATCCCGGATGTCTTCCCCCATCTTTTCCATTTGTTTCAGGTAGCTGTTTATGGATTTCGATTCAATAATGATAACGGTTCCCATCTGGCCGATTATGGGGCTGTGTTTTCGTGTGGTGTCATGGTCAAATTCAAGTATCCGCCTGCCATCATCGGTTATGCCTATTGTCCGGTAGGTCATGCTTTTGCCCACGCCCGGCAGGTTGAGTACCGACCGGTCGCATGCGATGAAAGGCGTATTATATTCGTGTCGCAGGCCATTCAGGTTTTCGATGATATGTTCCATATCGTCAGTCAGGTGCTGTATCTTTTCATAATTTTTTTCACAAATACGACCCAGGTATTTTTCTTCCGTCCTTTCCTGTACCGATCTTTCGTTAGTGGCAAAGTTGTGATGATTTTCCATGTAACCTTTCACCGTAAAAGTGTAATAAGGAATTACCCCGATACCATTTAGTACTTTCCTGAGTTTTGCCGTGTGCCCCCTTCTTGAAGCGGCTGTGGTAAATACAAGTTGGTTGGTAATAAGCCATCCGGCGGATGTCAGCCGGTAAATTGCTTTTTTAGCTTCCGGCGTAATTTCCATGGCTGACTCAATATGCGTCTGAACAACAAACTGCCGGATACCGATTTCGGAAGCTTTTGTTTTAAATGCCTTTAACAGATTAACCAATTTGGGTGTAATGCGTTGTGGCAGGTAAACCGGAAGACGTGTGCCAAGCCTTACCCTGATAACCTCCGCAAACTTCTTTCCCTGGGGCCGGTATAGGTTGGCGTTTTTTTTGCGCAATGCCATATTATACACTTCATCAACGATCATTTTCAACGATTCGTCTGAATTCATGAAAGCATCACCCCCGGTGATCAGAATATCACGCAACTGGGTATCACTTTCCCAATACTTAAGCAGTAGTTTCATTTTTTCCGGCCAGGTGATCTTCGGGTTCAGTTTTTCCAGGTTAAAATTAAACCGTCCGCTTTGAAAATCGTACATCCGCTGGCACGACACACACAGTCCGCCACAGGCGCGTCCTGCTGTGTCAGGGATAAAAATAGCCACCTCGGGATAACGGCGATGTATATTGGGATAGGGTGGAAGTAACCATCCGGCCGCATTGGGTTCGCCGGGCTGTACCATATCTTCTTTTTCCCAGGCATGGATATCGCCAAAGGTGTTGATCAACTCATTGTTGGCAAATATATAATCCCGTAAAGTTTTGTCCCCACCGGTTTTCCAGGGGGTGATCTCCACACTGATCAGTGAAAGGTAATAGGGGTTAATAAAAATGGGAATGCCTTTGGCCTTTGCTTTTTTAAGCAGTTTTACTGTTTTATCCCTCAGCGAATAGTCGAGCATTTCATTTAACAATTCGGGGGAACGAATAGCAAAAACAAGATGAAAACGATGATCGTTCCACCACTCCTGTGCTTTCTGGTATTTTTCTTCTTCTGTCAGCCCGTCTTCAAAATAAAATCGCTTACTTTTCATTTCCCCCTTTTCTATCTTGCGGATGATCTTACGTAAAATACGCTCTTTATTTTTTTTCCTTATTCTGATCATGTCCTCTTCCAGTCCTGAAGGGTGACGCTCCATCCAATTGAGGATTTGTTCTTTATTGGGTATCCGGCGGGAAAGCCTTCCGTTGATCTGCCTGAAAAGATAGAGCATATCCAAAAAAAAGTCCTCATTGGCAGCACCTTTTCCATATTTAACGGCAAGCCAGAGGTTCTTGATCGGGCTGCTGACCAATTCCTTGTTGTTGCGGTTCGGATCATGAAATGAACGCCCTTCATTATCCAGGTAATCCATCAATCTTAAGGCAGCCTTATCGCGAAAAGAAATTCTTTTTAAAACAGACATGCCCCTTGCTTTTTTTAAATAATAATTTTTTGTTAACGGATTCTTATTCATATCCTCAACAACCCATTCGCGGAGTTTAATACGTACCTCAAGCTCGGTTTCGGAACCTTCAAATATTATTTTTATTTCAGGGTTCTCATAGAGCAGTGTTTTCACAACTTGAAGCGACTTTATATCCAGCCCAATCCGGTCTTTTTTAAGTAACTTGTTCATTGTGCTCCGATTATTATTTTATTAATGTATCCAAAAATTGATAGAGTAGTGCTTACTATTCAAGTTGAAGACTTACAAAGTTACAAAATTACGGACAGGAATCAAAAAAAATACGGAAGAAGTTTTCATGGAAACATCGAATGAAATTAAATGTTTATTTAATAACAGCTTACCCTTTTAATTCCTACTTTTGCTCCTCAAAATTTTGTTAAATATTTTAATAGAATAAGTTATGTATAAAGACCTTCAAAGTGTGCCAAAGGCATATAACGAGCCCATAAAAAGCTATGCCCCGGACTCCCCCGAAAGGGCATCCATCAAAGCCATGCTCGCAATGATGAAATCGGAAGAAATTGAAATCCCAATGGTGATCGGGGGCAAAAGAGTTAAATCGGATAAAAAGATAGCTATCCATCCACCACACGATCACGGACATGTACTGGGTTATTATTACAAAAGTGATGCAGAACATGTAACCCTGGCCATAGAAGCAGCACTGAAAGCAGCAAAGGACTGGGCTGCCATGCCCTGGGAGCACCGGGCTACCATCTTCCTGAAGGCTGCCGACCTGCTTTCAGGGCCTTACCGCGACAGGATCAATGCCGCTACCATGCTTGCGCAGTCGAAAACGGTTCATCAGGCTGAGATTGACGCGGCCTGTGAGCTGGCCGATTTTTACCGGTTCAATGTTCAATACATGACCGAGATTTATGCACATCAGCCCGCATCGGACAAAACCACATGGAACCGTCTTGAATACAGGCCGCTGGAAGGATTTGTCTATGCACTGACGCCGTTCAACTTTACTTCCATTGCAGGAAACCTGCCCACGGCCCCTGCCCTGATGGGTAATGTTGTAGTTTGGAAATGTTCAAACACGCAGGTTTACTCAGCCAACGTGCTGATGGATCTGTACGAAGAAGCCGGCGTGCCTCCCGGAGTGATCAATCTGGTATTCCCGTCCGGTCCTGTCGGCGGAAAAGTAGTGATGGAACATCCTGATTTTGCCGGGTTCCATTTTACAGGGTCAACTGCTGTATTTCAGTCCATCTGGAAGACCATCGGAACCAATATTTCCAAATACAAAACCTATCCGCGCATTGTGGGTGAGACCGGGGGGAAAGATTTTGTGATGGTTCATAAAACAGCCAACGTTGACCAGGTGGTTACGGCCCTGATTCGGGGTGCTTTTGAGTTTCAGGGACAAAAATGTTCGGCTGCCTCACGGGCTTATATTCCCGATAATTTATGGCCCGAACTGAAAGAAAAACTCATTGAACAGGTTGCAGGCATCAGAATGGGTGACCCCGAAGACTTTACCAATTTTATGTGTGCCGTCATTGATGAAGCTTCTTATGATAAACTGGCTCTGTTTATTGACCATGCGAAAAAAGACAAAGACGCGGAAATCATTGCGGGAGGTGAGTATGATAAATCCAAAGGCTGGTTCATCAGACCTACAGTTATCGTAGCCGGCGATCCCCATTATGTAACCATGGAAGAAGAACTGTTCGGGCCGGTACTTACCATTTACGTTTACGAAGCCGATAAATGGGAAGAAGCCCTTGAACTGCTTGATACAACTTCAATATATGCACTGACGGGAGCCGTATTTTCCAACGACAGGTATGCCACCGAACAGGCCACGAAATATCTTTCTCAGGCAGCCGGTAATTTCTACATCAACGATAAGCCCACCGGAGCCGTTGTTGGTCAGCAACCTTTTGGCGGCGCCCGTGCATCGGGTACAAACGACAAGGCCGGTTCCTATCTGAATTTGATCCGCTGGACCTCACCGCGGACAATCAAGGAAAACTTTCTTCCGCCGACAGAATACAGGTATCCGTTTATGGAGAAAAAATAAAAACGGTTGTTTCTATACCAGTTGGTGTGGAATCCAACCGGGTTGTAAATCTGACAAAAGAACCGCTTCTGTAATAGAGCGGTTCTTTTTGTTTTTTTAAGGTATCTGGCCATAACCAAAAGCAGGCAAAAAATCCGGTTTATTTACCGTGTTAAAATACGTATCTTCCCAAACAAGGCATTGATGCAAATCAGGAAAATATTGATATAAATCAACGCATGTTTAACATAAATTAAAAAAAGTTTAAAATAAATTAACGCCTTTAGTAAAACCTCGTATTTTTGTTTTATGTTACAGGAGGTTGAATGTATATTTTCAGAAACAGGAATTGATAATCCTGATTGCAAAAGTTGTTTTTGCAGGTCAGACGAGTTTAATTTCATGACCGACAGCGAACTGGAACAGGTAACACGAAACAAATTCCAGGTAAATTACAAAGCTGGGGAACTCATTTTTAAACAAGGCATCCATTCCACACATTGTATTTCGTTTACGCATGGAACAGCAAAAGTGTATGTTGAGGACAGGCACGGAGAAATAATTCTTAGATTAATTAAACCGACCGCGTTTATCATCGGTTATGGTATGCTTTTCGACAATGTTCATGATTATTCGGTTGCGGCTATCACAAATTCATCTGTTTGCTTTGTTGATTTTCAACTTATTGAGGAGATTTTTAATAACAACAAGCATTTCAGAAAAGCCTTCTTCACAAAGATGCAGCAACACAATTATTTTATACAATTACGTATGATTAATTTGTTGAATAAGAAAAATCCCGGAAGGGTTGCCGGAACATTGCTTTATCTGGCCCGTGATTTTTATAATGCGGATAGTTTTCTCCTGCATTTGTCACGGAAAGAATTAAGCGCCTTGTGTGTGGTTTCGTTTGAAAGCTTATCAAGGATACTCAGCCAATTTCACGAAGCTGGACTTATTCCAACTAACGTCAAATTTCGACACTGGTATTCAGCATTTTATCAAATCCAACATCTTGCGGTTTGATGTCAAATTTAGCAATGTTTTTTCTTATACGGGACACTAATCTGAGTTTTCTTTTTTGGTCAAGGAACAGATATTCGATTGGAGGTTGATATTGTACACCTTTTGTGAGCATATTCCAGATTATTACTGCCAGTTTTCTTGCAGTTGCACTTATTGCAGTTGCACGTCCTTTTTTGTAGTTTATGCGTCTAAAAAAATTATTTAAATGACCTTCTTTTAAGTTTCCAATCACATTTGCAGATTGGCGTAAAGCTATTTTTAGTCTATTGGAACCTTTTGGGAGGTGGTGGCTCAAAACTTTTCCACCACTTATTTTATTATTGGGTGCAAGCCTGAGCCATGCAGTGAATTCTTTTGCCGTTTTGAACTTCTTAATACCCTCTAACCCTATTTCACTTATAAAAGCCATTACAGTAGCATCATTTACGCCCTCAATAGCCATTAAGTCGATTCCTTCAAAATACTGAACTCCTATTTTGTTCATGTCAGTATTCCTTATTGCATTTTTGTTTTTTCGTTTATAGTCTTTTTTTTTTGCTATCTGGTTTTTCTTATTATCATCATTCTTGATAATATTCTTGAGCAGTTTCTTAATCTCTTTATCTGTTTCGTCTATTTGCTTCTGAAGATGAAGATAGGTCTTCCATTCTTGTTTAAGGGCAAAGAAATAATCTTCACGCCCATTGTATTGTAATGCTTTTGCTATTTCTTCTTCGGGCTTTCGGATATTATAATGTCTGTGTTTTGCCAATTCTTTTCCTGATTTCTCACCGGCAATAAAAGCAGTAATAATTTTTTTACCTGTTAAACCAACAATGTCATTGACCACGACATCTAACCTTAGGTTCATGAGTCTTAGGTATTTTTGCATCTTTTGAACTGTTGCCCCGGATTGCTTTAATATATTTTGCCTGTGTCTGGAATATGTTCTGATAACATCTGTTGTGCTATCAGGTAGAAAACTGCTACTTAGTAAACCAAGTGTGTGAAGTTTTTGAATCCACTGGCAATCTTTTATGTCTGTCTTTTTTCCTTTGATGTTTTTGGTTTGACGGCCATTAACCAAAATAACATCAAACCCTTCTGCTACAAGATATGAAAAAACATTCTGCCAATAAGTTCCTGTACTTTCCATGGCAATTGTGGTAACCTGATGTTTCTTTAACCATACACTAAGTTTTTGGTAATCTTCGGTGTAAACACCAAATTCCCTTACATCTTGTGCGTCTTGTCCTACAGCTACCCAATGACTACGACTACCGATGTCGATACCTGCAGCATTTGGATTGACAACTTCTAATGATACATGTTTTTTGCTCATAATAAACTGTTTAAATTGATTAATAATATGAGCTCCGAGGGATGTAACTCCTAACTTTGAAATTATTCCAATCGGGATGTCCAGTTAAAAAGGACTCACCACTTAATTCAAACCCAAGTAATAAATACTACTATTACTTTTTACATCCTGACCATGATTGCGCCCGAACTTTAAAAGCACCATTCAAAAAACCGGTCTTTGCAAGGAACTCCCTGCAAAAGTACTCCCGTTATCGAAAATATTCAAGTGGAATTTTTATGGTAGGGGGATTGCGGTTAACGGAAAGAAAATAGATATCCTAAAGCCGAATATGCTTGAGAAGATTTGGTTAAACGGATAAGCCTATCTATGATGAAGATCAATTGAAATTGTTTAAAATCTCCGTAATAAAATTATGGAAAAATCCAGTAATATCAAGTCTTTCCAATAAAGAACCAACCCACCCGGGTTCGATGACAAAAAAGCCTGGTTGTCATCTCGGGCGGATTAGTACATTAGCGGGTCAATGTGGTGGTTATTCGTTTTTGAATACAAAACTGTCACCGTCAACACCCACAACAATCTCATGTTCACTGCTCACTTCACCGGCGAGGATCATCTTTGACAATTCGTTCAGCACCTCTTTCTGGATCACCCGTTTCAGCGGCCGGGCACCGAATTGCGGATCATATCCGATCTGTGCCAGTTTGGTGACCGCTTCATCGGTGATGTTGATGCGGATATTGTTTTTCAACAGCATCTTCTTCACCTCGTTAAACATCAACCTGACAATATCGTGGATTTCCGCTTTTGTCAGCGGCGTGAACATGATGATCTCGTCAATCCTGTTCAAAAACTCGGGGCGGATGGTTTTTTTCAGCAGTGCCATCACCTCTTTGCGCGTAACTTCAATAACCTGCTCCCTGTTTTCGTCTGTCAGGTTGGCAAACCGTTCCTGGATGATGTGCGATCCGATGTTGGAGGTCATGATGATGATCGTGTTTTTAAAGTCCACAGTACGTCCTTTGTTATCAGTCAGCCGTCCGTCATCCAGCACCTGAAGCAGGATGTTGAACACATCGGGATGTGCTTTTTCGATTTCGTCCAGCAGGACCACCGAATAAGGTTTACGTCTGACGGCTTCTGTCAGTTGCCCGCTTTCTTCATAGCCCACATATCCCGGAGGCGCGCCAATCAGTCTTGACACCGAATGGCGTTCCTGGTATTCGGACATGTCAATTCGTACGATGGCATTTTCGTTGTTGAACAGAAATTCGGCCAGGGCTTTTGCCAGTTCGGTTTTGCCAACTCCCGTTGTTCCCAGGAAGATAAACGAGCCGATGGGCCGTTTTTCATCCTGTAACCCGGCCCTGCTCCGGCGGATGGCATCCGAAATGGCCCGGATGGCATTGTCCTGTCCCACCACACGGTTGTGCAGTTCCTTTTCAAGATGCAATAATTTTTCACGTTCGCTTTGCAACATCCGGTTGACCGGGATGCCCGTCCATTTTGAAACCACTTCGGCCACTTCCTCAGCGCCCACTTCTTCGTTGATCATGGGTTTGTCGCCCTGCAACTCTTCCAACCGGGCTTTGGCACTTTCCAGTTGAGCCTGTGCTTCCTGTATTTTACCATACCTTATCTCCGCTACTTTTCCGAAATCGCCGTCACGTTCTGCCTGTTCAGCCTGCAGCTTGTAATCTTCAATCAACTGCTTACTCTGCTGTATTTTGTCAACCAGTTCTTTTTCGGCCTGCCATTTCGATCTCAGTGTGTTGCGTTGATCATTCAGGTTGGCCAGTTCTTCGTTGATCTTATTCAACTTGTTTTTATCATTCTCACGTTTGATGGCTTCGCGTTCAATTTCGAGTTGCCTGATCCTGCGTTCAACGGTTTCCAGTTCTTCAGGCAACGAATTGATCTCAAGCCTCAGTTTCGCTCCGGCTTCATCAATCAGGTCAATGGCTTTGTCGGGCAAAAACCTGTCGGTAATGTAACGTTGGGATAATTCCACAGCCGCAATGATGGCTTCGTCTTTTATCCTCACTTTATGGTGGGTCTCGTAACGTTCTTTTAACCCCCTGAGGATTGAGATGGCAGAAATGGTGTCGGGCTCATTGACGATAATCGTCTGGAACCTTCTTTCAAGTGCCTTGTCTTTTTCAAAATACTTCTGGTATTCTTTCAAAGTTGTGGCACCAATGGCCCTGAGTTCGCCACGGGCGAGGGCAGGTTTCAGGATATTGGCCGCATCCATAGCGCCTTCCGAAGCACCTGCCCCCACGAGGGTATGGATTTCATCAATAAACAGGATGATCTCTCCATCCGATTCCACCACTTCTTTAATGACGCTTTTCAGTCTTTCCTCAAATTCACCCTTGTATTTGGCCCCGGCAATCAGCGAGCCCATATCCAGTGAATACAGATGTTTCGTTTTCAGGTTGTCGGGTACATCGCCGTTTACAATCCGGTAAGCAATCCCTTCGGCAATGGCGGTTTTGCCCACACCGGGTTCGCCGATAAGGATAGGGTTGTTTTTCGTCCGGCGCGATAAAATCTGTAAAACACGTCTGATCTCATCATCGCGGCCAATGACCGGATCCAGTTTGCCGCCGGCAGCCAGATCATTCAGGTTACGGGCATAACGGTTCAGCGCATTGTACTGGTCTTCGGCACTCTGGCTGTTGACCGTTGACCCTTTTCTGAGGTCTTTGATAGCGGTAATCAGGTCTTTTTTGGTGATGCCGTTATCTTTGAGCAGTTGCGAAGCACTGCTTTTCACCTCAAGAATACTTAGCAGTATGTGTTCGATGGAGGCAAACTCGTCACCGAACTCTTTGAGGTATCCCTGGGCTTTGTTCAGTACATCGGCAGCTTCGTTGGACAGATACTGATTGCCCCCGGAAACTTTGGGAAGCGACTCAATGATCTTGTCCACTGCCTTTGAAAAAACCGGATAATTGACATTCAGTTTTTTCAATAAAAACGGGATAACATTCTCATCTGCCAAAAGGATACCTTTCAGCAAATGGATGCTTTCGATAGCCTGGTTGTTGTTGCTACCGGCTATTTCCTGGGCCTTTTGTACGGCCTCCTGTGATTTTATTGTGAATTTATTTAAGTTCATATTTTATTTTCCTTTTATTATTTATGCCTAACCTTGTCAAAAAGTTTACCAATTGACAAATATCTCTAACAAACTGAATAAATGGCAGTTAATATTAATTATATCTGTCAATATGTCTTGTGGGGATTTAGTTTAAAGTCTGAAGGAGGGGCAAAATTTAATCAGAGAATGTAATTTATGAATTAATCAGGTTAGAGTCGGAGTTTTGAGTCTTTGCTCAAGGTTTCTAATTCATTCGTGTTCACAAATGCTACCCGACGGGTTAAGGTGCAACCTGACCCGCTGAGTGGCCTTGCACTCAGCGGGTCGAAATTCAGTCTCCGGTCGGCAGTCGGCAGTCAGCCCGAGTTCAGGATGAGACTGGTCTTTGTCACATGTCGAATTGATAATAAAACCCAAAACGGAACTTTGAATCCCGGATGTCCTGTGGACGATGGGGAGCTATCCACCCCCCGGCCCCCGCCGGCGGGGGAGAAGTTCTGTGTTTCTGTTGATGATTTAACCCAATTTAAATACCTTCCTGTGTTGAATTTTCGGAGACATTTCCCCCGCCGGCGGGGGATTAAGGGGGTGGATTAGCGTTTGTGTACCCATTGCAACAAAATACAACTGCTTTTGAATTTTGAATGGCTTCAGACAAACTCCAAACTCCGCGTTGCTAAAATAAAACTCCCGTCATTCCGTTAACAAATAAGTTGGTTGTTTCTGAAATGGAATCAAACCGGGAACTATTTATGACTAAAAATGATAATAAAAAGACACTGGTGATTGGGGGTAGCACCAACCCTGACAGATACTCAAATAAAGCTATACGCCTGCTATTGCGCTATGGTTATCCGGTGGTTTCAACCGGTGGCAGGGAAGCAGAGGTGGAAGGGGTAAAAATTGAAACCGGCAATCCGCATTTTGAAGATGTTGATACGGTAACCTTGTATGTTGGCCCGGCTCGTCAACCGCAGCTTTACGATTATGTACTCAGCCTGAACCCCAGAAGGATAATCTTTAACCCGGGTACGGAAAATATTGATTTTATGGAAATGGCCCGGCAAAATAATATTGAAACCGTGGAAAACTGTACCCTGGTCATGTTAAATGCCGGGATATTTTAACTTAAAGAATAACCGGTATCCGTTTGCATTTATTTTTACTTTTGCACGGTCATTTCAGGCAGGAAACCGGTTTAATGTTAATGATAAAAATTTTCAAAAATAATACAGTTATTCATTTGAGCATCCTCTTTGCTTTCATTACCGGCCAAACGGTACAGGGGCAGATTACCTGTGATATTTCAGTAAATTCAACATTACCGGTCTGCCCTAATCAGGAATACACTTTTTCGGCCCCTTTTTATGAAAATGCAGTTTATGATTGGGAAAAAGACGGAAACCCCCAGGATGACCATGATAACGAAGTGTTTATAATTATTGATAGCCTGACCTCTGTTATTCAACTGACAGTGACCGACACGCTGACTTCCGAAACCTGTTCAAGCACTTTAACCATCCCTGTTCATCCCACATTTATTATTAATTTTAAGCAATTGCAGTTGACCTGCACCAATTCTGACACGGCGAACGGAAATACGGCCAAAATGCAGGCTATTGCCAAAGGAGACCTTGACCCGGGCCAGTACCATTATTTTTGGGATGTAAAACCCATACAGGTTGCGCCGGGCGATTCATCCGTGGCTGTGGGATTGATGGCCTATCAAAAATATTCTATTACCGTAAAAGACAATTTCGGTTGCCTTGTTAAAGATACAGCCTGGACGATTGGTTATCCCAATGCAGATATCCGGATTACGGCTGATCCTGACACGGCTTATCTTCAAAATCCTTTTGTTACCTTTTCGTTTGTCAATTTATCGGAAGATTCCATTTCCGTGATAAACAGTTTTTGGGATTTTGGTGATGATACGCCGACCACCGACCAGGAGAACCCTACACATGCTTATCAGGAAGAAGGAACTTATTACCCAATCCTGACAGCTTTTAATTTTCAGGGTTGTGATTCAATATACCTGGACACAATACTTGTGAAACCGGTTGATTTATTTATTCCCAATGTTTTTACACCAAACGGAGACGGGGTGAACGATAAATTTGTCATTACCGAGGCCAAACCTAAATCAGACGGTGGCCAGGGAGGACAGAAATCCGTTGCCGCAGATGGGAACGGTATCAAAACGGTTAACGATTATTACGAATCAACCGAATTGTATATTTTCAACCGCTGGGGGAGGATTGTTTATAAATCAACCAATTATCAAAACGATTGGGATGGGGGCAAACTGCCCGACGGGGTTTATTTTTATGTTTTGAAAGCACATGGTGCAATAAGCGACGAAGTTTACAAAGGGTCGGTAACCATTTTTGGGAAAACAAAACAGTAATTTAAAAATTTTATAAAAATGAAAAAAGTAAAAGTATTATTGATCCTGTTGATTGCAGTCAGCCTGTTTGCCTGCAACAACAATGGTGAAAGAAAAGTTACGACAGGGATTGTCAAAAACACAAAAACTGCAAAAAAAGGAAAAAAACCTTATGAGCGGCCCCAGATTATGTTCAAGGAAACCACCTATAATTTTGGCAAAATCATTCAGGGCGAAAAAATTGAGCATACTTTTTATTTTACCAATGCCGGCCGTGCTGACCTGATGCTTTCAAAAGTGAGTACCAGTTGCGGCTGCACAGCGACTAATTATCCACATTATCCGATAAAACCAGGCGATAGTGCCAAAATAGATGTGGTATTTGACAGCCATAACAAAAAAGGTGTTCAGAACAAGACCATTACCGTACTCACAAATACCCAGCCCAACCATACCATGCTTTTTTTAAAAGGAATGGTTGTAGTACCTGAGAACAAATAAATTTTTAATTATATTTTTTAATCCATGAAAACATTATTTTTATTGCTTCAGGCCGATAGCGGAAAAGAGAGCGGATGGATGTCTTTGCTGCCTTTGTTCCTGATCCTGATCGTTTTTTACTTTTTCTTCATCCGGCCACAGACCAAAAAGAATAAAGATCAAAAAAAATTCAGGGAGGCCCTTAAAAAAGGGGATAAAGTGGTTACCATCGGAGGTGTTCACGGTAAAATTGTTGAGATTAAGGAAACCACAGTCATCCTTGAAGTAGGGAATCAGATCAAAATGACGGTTGAAAAGTCCGCTATTGGCGTTGATGGCAGTAATGTGGGCCAGATCAGGAAATAGCCTTTGTGAATTTATTCTGAGGCATACCCTGTTTTTTTTCGTTGTAATAGTTAACTTTACAGCCTCTTAAACAAAAACAGGTTACGAATGCCCACATCCCCGTCAGAAAAAAAAGCAAGAAGAAAAAGCGACAACCTTGTTTTTTTTATTTGCTTCATTATTGCTGCAATCTTCTGGCTCTTAATTAAATTGTCGGGCGTTTACAACGAAACTTATCATTTCAAAGTCAATTATTCTAATGTGCCCGACGGTAAGAACCTCAGTCGGGTAATTGACAGTACCCTGGATGTAACCATTAAAGCAAAAGGGTTTACCATCCTCAGGCTTAATCTTTTTGAAAACATGAAGAACCTTAACATCAACCTGAAAAATATGGGGCTGATGAGCAGGGAAGGCAATGTTTATTATGTAAATACCGACATGCTGAAGACTAAAATTGGAAAGGCAATTGGTATCCCCAACTCTGATGTCAAATTTTCCAAATCAACCCTGGGGTTCGTTCTTGAACAACTCTCTAAAAAGGTGGTGCCGGTTTCTGCCAACCTGGATCTGGGTTTTGAGGAACAGTACGATTTATATGAAAACCCTGTCGTCACCCCTTCAAAAATAAAGGTATTTGGACCACCCTCAATACTTGATACTTTGTCAGGTGTTTTTACACAAAAAGTTATCCTGAAAAAAGTGGATGCCGATCGGAAAATTGGTGTCGGGATTTTAAACCCTGCCCCGGGAAAGCTGCAATTTGACCCTGAAATAGTCAATATTACGATCAGGGTTGAGAAGTTTACGGAATCAAGTATAGAAACCCCCGTTGACCTGAGCGGCGTTAAGCTGAAAATAAAGACCTTTCCTGCCATTGTGAAAGTCAACTTCCAGGTTGCACAAAAAGATTTCAACAACGTCCAGCCGGGTCAGTTTAAAGTAGTTCCCGAAACCAAAGGCGTTAACCTTCATATTGTGCAGGAACTTCATTTGGTGTTAACGAAAAAACCAGATTTTATCAGAAATGAATGGATCACCCCGGCCAATGTGGAGTTTCTGATTATTAAATAAAGGAATTGGAAGGATGAAACAATAGAACAATCAAACATCAAATCATGATCAAAGTTGCACTCACAGGAAATATAGGCAGCGGGAAGAGTGTTGTCACCCGTATATTCAAAACGCTGGACATCCCGGTTTTTATTGCCGATATTGAAGCCCGCCTGTTGTATTACCGTGAGGACGTGAAAAAAATACTTAAACAAAAACTGGGTAACCGGATTTTTGATCCGGACGGCGAAGTCAATACCAACGTGCTGGCCGATGTTATTTTTAACGACACAAAAGCCCTGAAAACGGTAAACGGCATTATCCATCCGTTTGTTTATAAGAAATATCAAAAATGGCTGGACAGACATCGGGAGACACCATACACCATTCATGAATCGGCCATACTTTTTGAAAACAACCTGACTTCCCGTTTCGACAGGATCATCGTTGTTGTCGCACCGGAGGCCATACGGTTAAAACGGGTAATGAAACGGGATAACATTACGGAAGAACAGGTCAGGGCGCGCATGGTTAATCAGTGGCCTGATGAAAAAAAAGTGAAGAAGGCTGATTTTGTTATCATAAACGACGGGGACCATTTCATTATCCCCCAGATACTTGAAATTGATAAAACTTTAAAAGCAATAAAATAATGGAAGAACTGGCATTGGGGATCGGCTCCCGCATTGAGCATCCCGATTTTGGAAAAGGGGTGGTCATTCAGGTGTATGATGATGTTTATGAGATTACTTTTATGGATTACGGTGTGAAGTCTGTTGCCCGGACGTTCGATAAACTGAAAGTGATTGATTATCACGGTTCTGAAGATGACCTGTTGAGTTTTGAAAAGGTGGAAAGGGTATTTCGCAAACTGCTTACTTCCCTGACCGACATCCAACACATTGTCCATATCGGCGATAAGTGGAAAGGAGGGAAACTGGTCCTTGTCCCCGGCAGGCAGGACCTGCAAAACAAGGAAATCCCCATTGACACTTTTTTCCATAAAATCGTGATGTTGCGCGACCGGGTGCGTGTGTTGGAACAAAAAGTCAACTCCTCCAAAAATCTGGATAACGAAGAAAAGGTAGCCATACAGCAATACATTACCCGCATTTACGGCAGCCTGACCAGCTTCAATGTTTTGTTCGACAGCAAAGAGGATTATTTTGTGGGTGAGGCAGGTAAGTAAGGATTAAAAGCTGACCCGGCGGGTGGGCTTGCACCCGCCGGGTCGAAAAGAATATTGGGATAATTTTATTGCAAAGTATATTTAACCGGAATGTTGTAGCGGACCCTTACAGCCTCACCTTTTTTGTTTAAACCCGGTTTCCATGCGGGCATGGCACGAACGACCCTCATGGCTTCCTCATCGCAACCACCACCGATACCGCGCAGTACTTTAACATGGGTTACCCGGCCATCTTTCTCAATTACAAAAGTAACAAACACCCTTCCCTGGATTGAATCGTGTCTGGCTTGTTCGGGGTATTTGATGTTTTGCACAAAATAGGCCATCAGGGCTTTTACACCCCCGGGATATTCAGGCATGGTTGCAACAACACCGTAAATACTATCCGCTCCATCATTTAATTGGGTCGGAACGACAGCTACCATACCGGTTGTTTTTATGGTTTTGCTTTCTTCTTTTCCGTTTTCCATGGTTACCACCCTGATCTCATCGGGCCATTTATTATAACGATCACGGAAAACCTTCAGGCTATCCAATCCTCCCGGTTGGTTGGGCCTGATCTCAACGACAGTATGCTGATCTTTGATCGGTTTGATACCTGCCTGCCGGTCTTCCGGCCTGGAGCAGGCAAAAAACAAAACGGTAAGCGTAGATGTCAGGAACAGGATGCCCAGGGCGAACCGTAACGGGTGTTTTGATTTGTTCATCATTTTCAACCTCCTTTTTAAAAGTGAATAACTAAAATTATGTGTCAGACTGTTTGTTTTTATAATGCTCGAATGGTTGAACAGCAACATCCGGTAAGCATTGGCATTATGATAATGATTGATAACGGTGCCGTCGGCTATGTATTCATGGTTTTCTTTGATGGCTTTTTTCAGCAGCCAGGCAAACGGGTTAAACCACTGAATAATCGTGAGTATTTCTGCAATGATCAAATCATAAGTGTGCCCGTGTTCAATATGTATTTTCTCGTGGGCAATGATACCTGCCAGTACATCTTCATCCTGAAACAATTCGGGATCAATGAATATCCGGTTTAAAAATGAATAGGTAGGGGAGCCCTTTTCAGTAAAAACAAAGTTGAACCCGCTGTGTTCGGAAGTTTCCGATTTGCGGACCAGCCAACCAATCTGCGTAAGCCGAAATAAAAACTGAAGGGTTTTGAACAATACCCCCGCGAGATAGATTGTCAGGATTATCATTCCCACAGGGACATCTGCAATGGGGGAGGGTGCAGTACCTGCAGCCCTGATAACAACCTCATACAGTGTGAATTGTGCCAACTGTGGAACGGCAATTATTTCCCCGACCGGAACAGAGGCTGCCGAGATGATATGTCCGGCGTTGTAAGGCAGCAATGGCAAAACAATTACAATCACCATCGTGAATAAGAGCAGTAACCTGCTGAACCTGAAATAAATTTCTTTCCTGAAAAAAAGTTCGTAAATCAAATAAAGTATGGCCAGGCTCAGTGATGATTTGATTAAATATATAAATAAGAAATCCATGACTGATGCTGTTTTAATGGTTGGTGTTTTTCTTCTGTTCGATTTCTTCGTCAATTAATTTCTTAATCGCCTCTAACTCCTCAAGGCTCAGGTCCTGTTCCTTTGTAAAGAATGAAGTCAGCGCCATGTACGAATTGCTGAAGTAGTTGTTCAGAAAGCCCTTAAAATATTTTTTCCGGTAAGCCTTTTTTGTGACCAGGGGATAGTACTCATGGGTTTTACCAAAAGCCTTGTAACCGACAACCCCTTTTTTCTCAAGTATCCTGATTATGGTTGAAACCGTGTTGTAAGCTGGCTTGGGCCGTGGTAATTTATCCAATATATCCCGCACAAACCCCTTCTTTAAATCCCAGAGAATTTGCATGACCTGCTCTTCAGCTTTTGTAAGTTGTTTCATGTTCATACTTTTTATATAACTAAAACATTAGTTATTTATTGCAAAGAAAATAAAAAAGTTAGAATAAGTCAAGGAAATAACTAAAAAATTAGTTATAAATTTATGGATGCGTTATTAATCGGCTTTATATCCGTTATTTAGACAGGAAAAAAAGTATTATTTTTAATGGTATTTTGTTGAACCCTGCATACGGGGTGCTTTTCCCTCTCTTTATTTTCCTCCGCATTCAATACGTTGGATATTTTTCAACCCGCCGGGAATAAATCTACCCGGCGGGTTAAGCCATTAATTTTTTCTCTTTCTTTTTGATTAATGGCTAAAGCCCTTAAAATCTTACATTTGATTATCCCCGCCCTGAAGGACGGGGCAAAATTTAATCAGAGAATGTAGTTTATGAATTAATCAGGCTATAATGTCCAATACGAATACGGGATTCGTTTTAAGATGGTTTTTTCTTTAATTTTTTTAATATCCTTTTCAAATGACTTATCAATTCTAACTTGTATGATCTAATTCTTTAAGAAAAGAATCGGCATCAACATACTCACCTGTTCTTCCTTTTTTGATGGCCATAGAAAGACCTATTTCTTCAATCTCATCTTTGGATAATTTTTTAATTGAGATTCCCGGTTTCTTTGCTAATTGAAGAATCAGGTTCATGTTCTGTTGTGAGGTTGATGAAAGAATTACTGTTTCCATAGAAACTGTTTCTTAACTAATTCTCTGACAAATAAACCGTTTTTTTTTCCCAGCATCAACCTTACAAATATTTCAAATCAGCGAGGCACAAATAAATCAAATCGTAAGTGCGTTCAATGTCATGATCAAGGCCCACTGAAAACCGGATCAGTCCGGGTGAAAGCCCCATTTCTTTCTGGATTTCTTCGGGAACTTCCGATGAGGTGCTTTTCCCTGAATTGGAAAACAGTGTTTTAAAATAGCCGAGGCTGACCGCATGGTAACCCACACCCCTTTCCTGCATCAGTTCCATGAACGGGGCGGCCCGTTCGGCAGTCTCCAGGTCAATGGCAATCATTCCGCCAAACCCGAATTCTTCGTTCATCAGCGATTTCATCAGATCATACTGCGGATGCTGCGGCAGGCCGGGATAAATAAATTTCAAATCCAGTTTGTCAAACCGTTTGGCCAGGTACATGGCATTTTCACTGTGCTTCTGCATGCGGATGTGGAGTGTGACCAGGTTTTTCAAAATACTTGATGATCTCAACGGATCAAGGACAGGGCCCAGTAGCATGGCCGTCCCCGCATTTACATTGCTGATGGCATCAATAAATTCCTCATCGGCACAAATTGCCCCGGCTACGCAGTCGTTTTTCCCGTTGATAAATTTGGTCATACTGTAAACCACAATGTCGGCGCCCAGTTGGAAAGGGCTGATGATCATCGGGGTAAAGGTGTTGTCAACCACCAGTTTTGTCCCGTTATTTCCCGTCATTTTTGCCAGTTCGGGGATATTGGAAATCTGAAGCATGGGGTTGGTCATGCTTTCGGTATAAAGCACTTTGGTGTTTGGCCTGAAAGCCGCTTTTACACTTTCCAGGTCGGTGATGTTGACAAACGTAACTTCGATATTGAATTTTTTAAGGTAGTTGGCCAGAAAAGCATAAGTGCCACCATAAGTGGTTACGCTGGTTATGATGTGGTCGCCCGAATTGCACAATTGCAATAGCGTGGTGGTAATGGCAGCCATGCCCGAAGCGGTTACCCAGGCCGATTCTGTTCCTTCGAGGGTAGCCATGGCCCCGGCGAGGTATTTGTTTGACGGGTTCCAGTGCCTTGAATAAAGAAAACACCCTTCGGTTTCCCCCTTAAAAGTTTCGATCATGGTTTCTTCATCCAAAAAGGTGAAGGTGGCCGAATCCGTGATGGAAGGGTTTACTCCCCCAAATTCGCCAAATTGTTTCAGGTCTTGTATGGCTGTTGCCGGATCAAATTTTTTCGACATAATTTTTATGGTTTAATATTCTTTACAAAATTAAGAAACAAAAGGCTTTTGTGTATATTTAGCCGGTAATTTAAAATAGTATTTTAATGGGATCAGGAAACGAAAAACGGAATACAGTGCTTTTTGCAACTTTTATGCTGGCCGCTTTTTTTCTGGTTAACTTTTATGTTCCTGAAAATCCGAGGTTAACCGTGATTGATGGCGATGGCAGTGGACTGTATGCTTATCTGCCTGCCATTTTTGTTTATAAGACGGCTGATTTTACCCCTGTTTTTAATTATGAAAAATCAAAACGTCCCACCGGCTATCAGGGGCACAATTACCACAAGGCCGGCCGGGTGATGATCAATAAATTCTGGTGCGGTACCGCTTTGCTGGAAATGCCGTTTTTTTTACTTGCCTGGCTTTTATCATTGATATTCGGATTGCCGCCTGACGGTTACAATATACTTTTTCAATATGCCGTGGCCCTGGCAGGACTTTTTTGGGTTGGGGTCGGGATTGTCTATTCTGTCAGGTTGTTAAGGTTGTACGGCATTTCCGAAACAAAAGCCTGGATAATGATTTTGGCCGGATTTTTAAGCACCAATTTGTTGTTTTACACTGTTGTCAATCCGTCGGCATCGCATGCTTACTCGTTTTCACTGGGGGCTGCTTTTCTTTATTATGCCAAAAAATTGTTTGTCCGGTATAATAAAAAACCGCTTTATACAGCCTCCTTTTTATTGGGGCTGATCACGTTGGTCAGGCCGGTGGATATTGTGATTGTTCTTGCTCTGCCGTTCCTGGCCTCTTCCCCGCAAGTGTTTTTTCAAACCATCCGGAAAAAAATCAGCAGCAAGGATTTTATCATTCCCGTTTTATTGTTTCTGCTGGCTGTTTCACCACAGATCATCATCAACATATTACAAACGGGCAAGTTGTTGGTTTACGGGTATCAAAACGAAGGCTTTTACTGGGGTCACCCTGAAATGCTGAAATTCCTCTTCAGCTACCGCAAAGGATGGTTTGTTTATACCCCTTTCATGTTGTTGCTTTTCCCGGCGCTGCTTGCCTTGTGGAAACGGTCGAAATTTGAAATGATCAGCTTTTTGGCTTTTCTGATTGTTTTGGTTTATTTGTTTTCCGCCTGGTGGAACTGGCTTTACGGCGATAGTTTCGGCATGCGCCCCATGGTTGATTTCTATGCGTTGTTCTTCCTGGTTATTGCACTGATGGTTAAAGCAGTAAAGAAAAATAGTTTAAAAATTTTGCTTGTTATTTTTGTGGTGTTCACCTTGTTGCTCAACCTGGTGCAAACCTATCAGTATGCCACGGGGATACTCCATCCCGATTCGATGACCAGAGAGGCTTATTGGTATGTGTTTTTGAAGACAGGCAGTAAGTACCGTCATGTTATCGGTGACGAGGATGAATATTTTTACGGTACGTTATCAGGCCAACCTTTTTTTGAATCTTCTTTTCAACCCGGAAAAGTCTCCAAAGGATGGACGAGCCCATCGAATGTGGTTGTTTTGGATGGAATGCAACATCCTGTCGTAAAAATGGACAGCCATCATGTTTACAGCCCCTCATTTACCTATCATGTACCCGAAGGACTTGCCGGGAAAGGTAATTTATATGTTGTTTTTAAAGCGCAATATTTTGAACCTGTCCCTGATGCTGCACTTGGGGCTTTGTTCGTTGTGGATGTGACCGGCAAACCGGGGGAAAGGCTTTTTTACAAAGCATTCCGCATGAAACGTTTGCCCGATCAAAAAACAGGGGAATGGCGGCAGGCAAGCATCGGGTTTAAATTGCCTGCCATTACACCCGCAACGGAAAAGATAAAATTTTATGTCTGGAATAAAGAAAAACAAACTTTTTATATCAACCGTATCGCTATAAAGCTTTTTACGTATAGCAGATAGAAGTCGGAATTATTATCTTTGCCACCGAATGAAAACAGTATGCTGAAAGCCCGGAATATACATAAATCTTACGGAGAACTTAAGGTTTTAAAAGGAATTGATTTGTCAGTCGAAAAAAGCGAGATCGTTTCCATTGTCGGTGCGTCGGGTGCCGGGAAATCCACCTTGCTGCATGTGCTGGGGACGATTGAAAAGCCGGACAGGGGGGAAATAAAAATTCACGGGATTGATCTTTCTTTATTAAATGATAAAGCGCTTTCCGGGTTTCGAAATACAAACATCGGTTTTGTTTTCCAGTTTCATCACCTTTTGCCTGAGTTTACCGCACTCGAGAATGTTTGTATCCCGGCGTATATTGCCGGAAAAAGCACTAAAGAAGCTGAAGAAAAAGCGCTTTACCTGCTTGATTTTATGTCGTTGACCAACAGGAAAGATCATAAGCCTTCGGAACTCTCGGGTGGTGAACAGCAGCGTGTGGCCATTGCCCGTGCCCTGATCAATGAGCCTGCCGTGGTGTTTGCCGACGAACCCAGTGGCAATCTCGATTCCCAATCATCACTGGTACTCCATCAATTGTTTTTTAACTTGCGCGATACGCTGGGGCAGACCTTTATCATAGCTACCCACAACAAAGAACTGGCCGATATGGCCGACAGAAAACTAATTATTAAAGACGGGCTGGTAAACTCAGAAAATAATAAGCCTGTTTAACCGTTAATACGTTGATCACTCAAAAATATATGCACCAACGATATCTTCAAAAGGCCCTGGTTTTTTTTAGGATGGCCGTCATAACAGCTATCACCTTAATCTATTTCACGGCCATGGCCCAGCAAGGGCCAACTTATGAAGAGGCCATTAAAAAAGCGGATACGTATTTGAATACACAGCAACTGCTGAATGCCAAGGCTTATTACCAGATGGCCCTGAAACTGAAACCAAATGATCCTTATGCCATAAAACAAATCCGGGTGGTAGTTAACAAGATGAAAAATAATCAGGCCAAAGAAGAGGAATATTATGACATCATTGACCTGGCCGATGTTTTTTACGACCAAAAAGCATACAGCAAAGCGCTTGTCCAGTACCGGAAAGCACTGAATGTGATACCGGGTGATGCTTATGCTAAGGACAAGGTAGATGAGATTTTAAGGAAGAAGGCAGAGCAAAAGGATAAACTCATCAGTTACAACCTGGCCATGCGTGACGGGGCCCGGCTGGCTGGGATTGATAAATATGACAGTGCAATCATCGTTTACCGTGAAGCCCATCGTCTGCTTCCCGACCGGAAAGAACCCGGCGAAAAGATTGCTTTGGCCAAACAAATGCAGTCGGGTTATCAGGAAAAGCTCAAATTGTTTAAAGAAGCCATGGAGCAGGCCGGCCGGTATTTGCTGATCAAAGATTATGTAACGACATTGTCTTATTACCAAAAAGCGCATTTTATTTTTCCCGGTAACAAGGAGGTCAACAAAAAAATAAAAAATATTCAGCCCCTGGCCGATAAACAACTTAAATATAACCGGCTGATTGACGAAGCGGATAATTTTTACGTCAGCAAAAACTTTATCGCTGCACGCGAGAAATACAAAGATGCCCTGAAAGCCTGGCCGGGCAACAACTATCCGAAGGATATGATGCAAAAGATTGATGACCTGCTGGCCGAACAGCGCAAAAACCTGGACAAGAATTACCGGCGTTATATACACTCGGCTGACAGCCTTTATCAACTCAAAGAATATGTTACGGCAAAAGGGGATTATAACATGGCCCTGACACTAAAACCTGACGAAAAATATCCGAGATCAAGGTTGAATGACATTGCAGGATATCTTGCCCAACAGCAAAAAGCTTTTGAAGCCGATTACAACAAGAAAATTGCCGAAGCCGATAAGTTGTTTCAGGAAAAAAAATATAACGAAGCCAAAGCGCAATACCAACTGGCTTTAAAAATAAATCCTGAAGACGAATATCCCGGTCAAAAGCTTAACGAGATTGAGAAACAGCTTGAACTGCTTGCACTAACTGCGCAACAGAATGCAATTTATCAGGATATTATCAACGAAGCCGACCGGCTTTATAACGAAGGGCATTACGAACTGGCAATAAAAAAATACACGGAGGCACAGGCTGTTAAATCCATGGATAATTACCCTGTGCATCAGATTGACCAAATCAGGCAGTTGCTTGCCAGTGCCGCAAAGCAAAAAGAAATTGACGAAAAATTCGGACAATTGATCCTGCTGGCCGGGAAATTATACGATGAAGATAAGTTGGACGAATCGAAAAAGGCCTATCGGAATGCCCTGGAACTAAAGCCCGGAGACCCGTTGCCCCAAAATGAAATCACCCGTATTGACAGTGTTATTGATGCCAGGATACAACAAGCCGAAATTGACAGGCAATACAAAGATTTGATTGCACAGGCTGACTCACTTGTTGAACTGAAAAATTATGATGAGGCCATTGCCCTTTACAGCCAGGCGATGGACGTCAAACCCAAAGGCCGGGAAGCGGATGAAAAACGGTTAAAAGCCCGCACCATGAAAAGCAGCTACGAAAGAGCACTGGCCAGGGAAGCCGCTTATACAAAAGCCATTCAGGAAGGGGACAAGCTGTTGAAAGAGGAAAACTATGAACTGGCAAAGGTTGAATACCAGAAAGCTCTCAATCTGAAAAATTCGGAATCGTACCCCAAACAACAAATCGGCGAGATCAATATTACCCTTAAACGGCTGGAGGCCGAAAAAGAACAAAGATACCAGGAAGCCGTTGCCAAAGCCGACAACCTTTTCGGACAGGGTAACTTCAATGACGCGGCAAGGCAATACAAAGTGGCAACCAGCATCAAACCTGCCGAAGATTATCCCTTGCGCCGGCTGGCCGAGTGCAATACGAAAATTGAAGAACAGCTTCGGAAAAATAAAGCCAGCTACGACATTGCCATTGCCAACGGTGATAAACTGTATGCAGCCAAAATATACGATAAAGCCATCCTTGCCTACAAAAAGGCGGAAGGCCTGATGCCTGACGAACCGTATGCACGCGGGATGATCAACAAAATTACCCGTTACATCGAAGAAAATGCCATTGTTGACGTGGTGAAAAAAATCGTTCAAATCAATTCGGGCACTACTGAAAAATTTGATTTTGAACCCGTACCTGTAAAAGTGAGAAAATCAAACTACGTTCTCGTCAAAGCCAAAAACCTCGGTGATAAATCCTTTAAAATTATCTTTAGTTACGGAAGCAGCAAAGGGAAAAACGGCGGGTTTGTCGTGCAGGTACCGGCAAGTAATGAATACAACGATTTCATTATCCGGGTGGGCAATCAGTACAAATGGTTCTCGGACGACAACAACTGGCTCTCCATCTATCCCGAGGGTGGAAATATCGAAATCAAACTGGTGAGGATATCAACTGCCGAATAGCACTTTATTTAGAAACCTGTATAATTAATAAAACTTTACGTGATATGTTCGCCCCTCTTTAAAAAAAAAACCGTTATTTTTGATTAAAGAAAGAATTCAATAATTTAACAAATATAAACAGCAATGTACCAATTAAGAAAATATCACGGCGACAAAGTTCAGTCCCTGACTTATGATGATGGAAAACTTGCCTTTTCGGTGGGGATTATTTCTCCGGGGGAATATGAATTTGGCTCAATGAAAAAAGAAGTTTTTAAAGTAATCCACGGCAACATCAGTTTCTGGTTCGATGGTCAGGACGACTGGAAGACAGCAGGTGAGGAAGAAAGATTTGAGGTTCCGGGCCATAAAAACTTCAAACTGAAAACAAGTGAAGTTAGCGCCTACATTTGTTATTATGAATAGTTGAAACTGATGGATGAAAAGTTCAGCAGCCTGATCGGGAAAGCTAAAAATGCCAGGGGTGAGAAGAATATCAGGAATACAATTTCATTATTGAATAAGAACCTGAAAAATACGGCTAAAGATATTCCCCTGTTGCATGCCCGGGCGGAACTGCATGTTAAATTACAGGAATTCGGTGAAGCGGTTAACGATTATCGCCTTATCCTTTCTTACGACAACAATGATAAACTGGCAACGGGCCAGATAGAACACCTGTCCACAATATTGCGTTTCAGTGGTAATGATATTTATGCCAGTCCGAATACCAACCTCGATCCCTGGCTCGAATAGTTCTTATGTTTCCCCCTTTTGTAGAATTTGTATTTTTACCCGTAATTTGTAAAAGTAACCGGTAATGAAGAGTAAATTAGAACGACATTTTAATCATTTCAGAAAAAATATTGTCGGAATTGACCAGGAGTTTGAGACCCCTTATGGCACAAAAAAAATGGTGTATGCCGACTGGATAGCCAGTGGGCGGCTATATACCCTAATTGAAGAAAGGATTGCAAAACAAATCGGGCCTTATATCGGTAATACTCATACCGAAACCTCTGAAACGGGTACGCTGATGACCAAAGCCTATCAATATGCCCATAAATTGATAAAAGCCCATGTCAATGCAAATAATGATGACGTTATCATTACCGCCGGTTTTGGTATGACCGCCGTGGTGAACAAGTTTCAGCGCATCCTCGGATTGAAATCCTGTTGTAGTTTTGACGACGGGGAGTGTAAGGAGAAAGTGGAAAAGCCGGTGGTTTTTGTCACCCACATGGAACATCACTCCAACCATACCTCGTGGCTTGAAACGTATGCCGATGTGGTGCTTATACCACCGGATGAAAACAACCTGGTTGATCCGGATGAATTGAGAAAACTAATTGTAAGGTACAGAAACCGGAAGCGAAAAATAGGGGCTTTCACCGCGTGCTCCAACGTTACTGGCATTATACCCGATTATTATGAACTGGCATCCATCATGCACGAAAACGGAGGATTGGCATTTATAGATTTTGCGGGCTCTGCCCCTTATGTTGATATTGACATGCATCCTGAAGACTCGTTGAAGCAACTGGATGCCATATTCTTCTCACCCCATAAATTCCTTGGCGGGCCGGGAAGTTCAGGCGTGCTTATTTTTAATAAAAACCTGTATAAAAGGCCTGTCCCCGACAATCCGGGAGGGGGAACGGTAGAGTGGACAAACCCCTGGGGCGGACACCAGTACATCGAAGATATTGAATTGAGGGAAGACGGGGGGACCCCCGGATTTCTTCAGGCCATACGGGCTGCCCTAACCATTGAAGTGAAAAAACAAATGGATACGCGGTTGATGAAGCAACGCGAACAGGAACTGGTAAAACAGGCTTTGGATGGTTTTGGCAAAATTAATGGGCTTCATATTCTTGCCGGGCATATCAAAGACCGGCTCGGCATCTTTTCTTTCTGGTTTGAGAATGTCCATTTTAACCTGATCGTAAAACTGCTGAACGACCGCTATGGCATCCAGGTGCGCGGAGGTTGTGCCTGCGCCGGGACTTACGGCCATTTTCTGCTCAACGTAACACCCGAAAAGTCAGAACACATTATCAAACTGATCCGGGAAGGCGACCTTTCCGAAAAACCGGGATTTGTCCGCATTTCACTACATCCTACCATGACGGATGAGGAACTGGCTTTCATTATCAATGCCGTCAAGGAAATTGGGGAGAACCATGAAGACTGGGCCAAAGATTACGATTACGATCCACACAACAACGAATTTTATCATAAAAAAGAACCGAAAGATAAAACTCCCAGGATTGTGCAGTGGTTTAACCTGTCGTAATTAATTGACCTAATTAATCTAATGTCTAAATCCAAAATTCTCAATACAGGGTTACCCATTAGAAATTAGAAATCAGAAACCTTTCTGTTCGGATACTCATCCTTTAACGCCGGAAACAAACCGGTTTTTGCCGTTGATGTCTTTGAATAATTCAACGGAAGTATAGCCTTGCGACGAAAGCAGTCCGGTTACTTTTTCGCCATAAAGTTCATTGACCTCAAAATAAATCCTTCCGTTTTTTACGAGATGCTCCCCGGCAAAATAAAGGATCGCGCGGTAAAAAAGCAAGGCATCGTCACCCGGGACAAAAAGGGCTTCATGAGGTTCAAACCTGATGACATTTTCTTTCATCAACACTTTGTCAGACCCGGTAACATAAGGGGGGTTGCTGACGATGATGTCGAATTCGCCCAATGCTTTTGGTTCTGTTGGTTTCAGGATGTCAAACTCACTCAGGTGAATCATCACTTCATTAAAAAAAGCATTCTTTGAAGCCGTTGACAAGGCCCCGGCAGAGATGTCGGCACCCCACACTTCGGGGTTTTTCAGATTTTTTGCCAGGGCAATGGCAATGCAGCCGCTACCGGTGCCTATATCCAGAACATGCAGGCCTTCCTCTTTTTCACGGTCAATGATCAGGCTGACCATCTCCTCGGTTTCCGGCCTGGGGATCAGTACCGACTCGTTCACCATGAGCCTGACATTGAGGAAATCCGTTTTTTTGATAATGTATTGAACGGGTTTGTAATTTTTTAATTCTTTAACGGCAAAATGTAACTTCAGCATTTCCGACTCGCTGAGCCTGAAGTCAGGGTTAAGGGCAATGTCTATCCGCGAAAACCCGAAAAAACTTTTGATCAGTATTGAAAGGATCGTGTTGGCCTCCCCCTTTTCATAAAACTCATAAAGCTCATCGGCATATTGCTTTTTCAGATATGTAAGTTTGTTGCTTTTCCATTGCATAACTGCAAAGTAAGGGGTTTTATCTTTTGTGGATTGAAATCGGGGTAATAATTGATTGGAAGAAGGGTGGAAGGCATGATAAATCATTGGGCTGTTTGATCGCCTGCCCGGTGCCGCTGATGGTTACGCCCAATCCCGTTACCCGCTCTGTCAAAATTTCTTTTTATCAGGTGAAAACAAACAAAACCGGCATTTCATACTTTGAAATGGCAATGAACGGTTTAACGATGCATGCAAGCGAATAACAGTCAATTGACGAAACAGGCGGGAAACGGTTCAACCGAATTTATAGGCAATCCCAAATCCCCCACGGGGATAGCGCCAATCAATATTATCACAGGCTATCCGGCAGGTGCCACATTCTACACAGGCTGCATAATTTACTTCGATCCGGCCGCTGTTTTCATTTTGTTCGTAAACACTGCACGCGCATACAAACAAGCATTGTTTCAACACGCACAACTCGCAAACCGATGTGTCTTTTATCACCAGGTGCGAACCGCCTGTTTCATCTGTTTTAAAGCCATCCAAATATAATTTGTCTTCCAATCTCATCCCATATTCCTCCATAGTTTAAACAGGTCTATCACAAGGTTACGTATCCCTATTTCCTGTTTCACGTTTTTCCAGATTAATTTTTCTTTATCCTTTTTGGGAATGCCATCAACATTCAACATTTCAAAGGCCGCCTGATTCAGCAGTTTTGGATATTGCAGCAACAGGTGTTTGTTGGTTTGAAGCAGTGCGGGAACTCTTTTATATTTTTTGAGGTCCTTCAGGACAAAACTATCCTGAAGTTTTTTCACATACAGCAACAAGGTTTTTTCTGAGAAATCACCCTGTTGAGCAACTTCAAGATAAGTTTCGGCAGCGAGTTTTCCGGAAGTAATGGCAAGATTTGAACCTTCTCTGTGGATGGCATCCACCATCATGGCCGCATCACCGGCTATCATTACCCCGTTACCCACAAGTTTTGGCATGGCTCTGTATCCTCCTTCGGGAATCAAATGGGCCAAAAACTCCTTGGTTTGCCCCCCTTCGATAAAGGGAGCTACGGAAGGATGCTTTTTTAAGCGCTCGATGAGGTCGTTCGGATTGATTTTATTTTTAAGCACATCTTTTAGCACCATGCCCACACCGAGTGATACGGATTTTTTATTGGTATAAAGAAAAGCCATGGCTTCTCCGTTAAAGAAACTCCCTGTCATTTCAATAGTAACCCCCTCATCGCTTTTCACATTAAACCGGTCATTGATGACTTGTTCATCCAGGCCAATGACTTCTTTCACAGCGATGGCCACAGCAGCCGGTTCAATCTTCTTTCGGAGGCCCAACGACTTTGCAAAAAGAGAATTTACTCCATCAGAAGCAATAACGCAATTGGCGAACACGTCGCCATGAGGGCGACCGGTTTTCACACCAATCACGTTTCCGTTTTCCACCAGTGCCTCTTTCACCACGGTACTGTTTATAATTAAAGCGCCTGCTTTTTCAGCCTCGCCGGCAAGCCAGCGATCGAATTTAGCCCTGAAAACAGTATGACAGTTGTAAGGTTTTTTGTTAAAGATTTCGTTTTTATGGTTAAACCCCACAGAAGAATCCTGATCGAGGATACAGATTCTTTGATCAATGACATGCCTTTCGACAGGGGCATCTCCAGGGAATTCATCTACAATACCCTTCATGCAGTCGCTGTAAAAAACACCCCCCATCACATTTTTTGAGCCGGGAAATCGTCCTCTTTCTATAACCACAACCCGGACTCCGGCTTTGGCAAGCACAATGGCTGCTGCAAGACCGGCAGGGCCGGCCCCCACAACGATCACATCATATTTTAACTTACTGCTCATTGTTCACTGGTGTTAATTTTTGTTTTTTTAATTCCGCAATCAGTTTGGGAATAAACTTAATGGCATCTTCCACAATACAATAAGTAGAGACATCGAATACAGGTGCGTCTTTATCGGTATTAACGGAAATGATGACATCGGAAGTTTGCATACCCACCAAATGCTGGATAGCTCCCGAAATACCGCAGGCAATATATAATTTGGAGTGAACTGTTTGCCCGGTTTGTCCCACCTGCCGCGTCTGTGGAATATACCCCAATTCAACGGCTTTCCGGGAACCGGCCCACGTGCCACCAAGCACTTCTGCCAGTTCCTTTATCATATTAAAATTATCTTTGTTTCCCATTCCCTTTCCCCCGGCTACAATAACATCATAAAAGCCGAGATTTATATTGCCTTCGGAGGAAACAACTTTTTTCAGTATCTTTTTAACAATTTGTGCTTCTGTTAAATTCGTTTTTCCTCTTATTATTTCTCCTTCTTTAGGATGCTCAACGGGAATGGCCTTAAAGACGCCGGGTCTTACCGTTGACATTTGCGGACGATGCTTCGGACAAACAATGGTAGCCATTAAACTACCGCCAAAAGTAGGGCGGGTCATTAACAGCATGCCGGTTTGGGGATCAATTTCCTGTTTTGTGGTATCTGCTGTCAACCCGGTTTTTAATTCCGTGGCCACCGTACCGGAGAGGTCACGGCCCTGCGTGGTTGCGCCGATTAGAAAAATTTCCGGTTTATTTTTCCGTACTAAACCTGAAAGCGTATCACGGAAAGGTTCGGTTCGGTAATCTTTAAAGATTTCATCTTCAACAAGGTAAAATTTATCTGCACCAAACCTGAAAACTTCTTTAGCGAGATGGGAAACAGACCGCCCAATGGAAACGGCACCCACATGACAATCAAGCTGTTTTGCCAGTTCCCGCGCTTTGGTTAACAGTTCAAAAGACACCGGGTTGGCTATCCCGTTGGTTTGTTCTATGAACACCCAAATATTTTTATAACGGGATATTTCGTGATCTTTTTCGGTTAAATCAATCGTTTTGCCCATGTTATAAATCTTTATTTAAAAACGGTATTAAGATATCTGAAGTTTTTTGAACCAGTTCCTCAACGGAACCGGTCAGGGTTTCGCCTCGTTGTCGTTTTTCAGGTGTAAACGCTTTTTTAACTTTGGTAGGCGAATGTTTCAAACCACATTGTTCCAGGTCAAGGTTAATGTTTTCGCCGGACAACTTTTCAATTTTTGATCGGGCCGCTTTGATTAACCACGGTAACGGGGAATGAGAAAGTTCATTCAAACTTTCCTCAACCGTAAACAAGGCCGGCAGCGGAACCTGCAGGGTTTCCTGCCCAAATTCGGTTAACCTTGTGGCAACAGCCCGTTTTTCTTCAAAGTTTACTTCATCCAGTTTAATCAGATAGGTCACCAACGGTATGTCGAACCGGGTGGCAATACCGGGCCCTGTCTGGGCCGTATCACCGTCAATGGCTTGTTTGCCGGTAAAGAAAAGGTCAACTTCCCCTTCCAGTTCAATAATTTTTTTGGCACCTTCAAAAAGTGCGTAGGAAGTGGCCAGCGTATCGGAACCGGCAAAAACACGATCGGACAAAAGATAAGCCTTGTCTGCCCCCCGTGATAAACATTCTTTTAAAGCTTCGGTTGCCTGTGGAGGCCCCATGGTGATAACGGTAACTTTTCCGCCGTGCTTTTCCCTTAATTTTACCGCTTCTTCGACGGCGTGGGACTCAAAAGGATTCAGGATGGCCGGAACACCTTCCCGGATTAATGTTCCCGTTTCATAGTTCACTCTTACCTGCGAAGCATCGGGAACTTGTTTTATAAATACCAAAGCATGCATAAATATAGCTTTATTAAGAATTTAAGAATCGGGTGACTAACATTTCTCACGTTAGAAATCAACAATTCGTATTTAATATTCAAAAGAACTAAAAACAAACATTTTGTTGCGTGAGGCAAAAATACAAAAACACGGTGAAGTACCGGTGGATAAAATTGTATATGATCTTTCTTCGCGAACGATACCGGCTGGGAATTATCTGCCGCTACACAACTTTCGTGGAAATAGAATTTACAATATATCCCGGCAATCATCCTCTGGAATACAGTCATGAAAAAGTAATTGTGGCGGATCAGGATGGAAAAATTTTTGAATGATATCTTTAATTGTTCCTGACTACATTTTCTTTTGATAAAATGTTTGGGGCGCTTTCATTTTTACGGTCCACGACCAGATCCTGCGGTGAAGGTTCGATGATCACGGGCATCCCCGGCCTGATAAACTGAACCAGTTCCTCAAGCTTCTTATTATTCAGCCTGATGCAACCGTTGCTTTTTCTTTTGCCGAGTTCATCATCATTTAAAAACCCGTGAATGCCAATGCCGTGAAAACCGGGTACGTCAAGCCGGATGAACCAGGGCCCGTAAGCGCCTGTCAAAGCGGGCAAGGTGTCGTCAGGAAAATCATACTCCCAGTACGATGATCTTTCAATGGATTGTATCCTGAAAATCCCTTCCGGTGTGCGGTCATCGCCCGAAGCCCGTTTGTTCCCGTGCTTTTTCCCGATGGTCACCTTATACTCTTTCATTTTTATATAATGTTGGTAAAGGCTCAGAGTAAAACCCCCTTTGTCCACAACAACAAAATCCCCCTTGTTTTGCTGTGAAAAAGATTTAATGATTTCTTTTCCGAGGCTGTCCGCTATTTCCACTTTCTCAGGCGGGTTGACTGCAACAAAAGTGGTTGACAGAAAAATGATCAGTGCAACAACAAACAGCGCAAGTGCAAGATATCCTGATTTTTTTACCATACCCCGTTAAAATTTTTGTGCTCAAGATACAACTGTTTCGACAGCATTGCCAATCCGGCATTGTTCACAATGAGCATCACCTTCCGTGGCCATGTTTTACGAAAATTAAACGAATTGGGATGACCTCCGATGGTGTTGATAAACCGTTCAATCGTTTTTTGTTCAAAAAGTACCGGCTTGCCGTCAACCGAAACCAGGCTGTCCATCAGGTGGCGTGCCCGGCGGTAAGCCCTTATTCTACTGTTCCGGCTGATAAAACCCGTTAAAAAATCGTTGATATTTTCGACCTGTGCCCGGGCTTTTTCATCTTTATGATATTTAAAATAGGCAAGCTGATAGCGGGTGCCGGCAATGGGTTTGGGACGATAATCCTTTTTCAGGCTCGGCGGGCGCTTTTCCCATGTCAGTTCATCGGGCTTATACCGGATGATTTCGAGGGAATCGAATAAAATCTGCCCGTTGGATTTCAGCCGCGGAAGCCTTAATGCCGGCAGTTCGGGATCATTGCCGCCGGCCCCGAGGCTTAGGATATTACCGGTTATTCTGCCCACGTAACCCCTGTTCCATCCCGATTCAAGCCCGGCGATGGCCAAAACTGCCGCGGGGGGCACATTGTTGTCCACACACAACCGGATGGCCGGCCCGCTGATGCGTGAATAGAAATCCCGGACATGATCGTACTTTCTTAAGTTATAAGCCGGATCAGCACTTTTTGTCTTGCTGTTTCCCCTCTTTTTTTCAACAGGCTGAACCTGATTATGCCCGGGCTTTTCAGGCTGGCGCCGGGGGGTCGTGTTCACAACTTTATCGGAAAGCAAAGCCACTTCACGGTCACTTTTTATCTCTTCCCGGTTTTTGCATGAAATCAACAGGATGCTGATTACCAGTAAAGAAACAAACCGCCGGTTTAACATAGCTTCAATTATCAATTGCCCAAAAATAGTAAAATCTGTTTCATGGTTTTGTAAAAGCAGATGACACTGATTTCCAAAAAATAATGAGTAATATTTTTTAACCTTGTTTTTGAAATAAGGAAATTGTCTCTGGCACATCCTGTGGCGTTATATAAATCCCGCACCAATTGGGCAAACAAGTTTTCAGGCCTACACAATGAAAAAATGCCTTTCATTTTCGTGAAAGGCTTTTGTTCTAATTTGTGATCCCGCCGGGATTCGAACCCGAATCATGAGAACCGGAATCTCACATTCTATCCATTGAACTACGGGACCGGGACAAGAGTGATGAATTTCGAATGATAAACGATAAGTTTTGTTTTATGAAATAGAATAAGTGCATATACTTATCTGTTTCCTTGTGCTGTTTTTCTGGAAGCAATAAAAATTGATGTTAATTCATTGGCTTCTTTCATGAGCAGTTCGATTTCATCCTTTTTGAATAAATCAAATGCAAGCGCAAAATCCAGCCAAAACTCTGACTCATCAGCCTCTTCTATTACTATACTCAACTTTGCGATAAAGGCAGCCTTTGTTTGTTCCAGTCTTGTCGCACGATAATTCGCCGCAACAGAGGTTGAACACCTTATCAATTGCCCTTTTATATGCTTTGCTAAAAATGAATTATCTGGTTTTTCAGCCGCTTTTACACAATCCACGGCAAATGCTTTTGTACGAAGCACTAAATTTTCCCCACTCATAATTTTATTATTTAAAAGTTATTACAGATAAAATTATGAAATATTCCCATCCATCACTCAACACTCAACACTCAACACTCCATCGTGGAGCTGGAGGGATTCGAACCCTCGTCCAAACAGGCAACCGATAAGCTTTCTACATGCTTAGCTTGTTGTTGATTTTCGGGCAGTGCAAGGAAACAAGCATCCTAAACACTGTCTTAGCCTCTGTTTCTCATCCCGGGTGCGAAGCAAACCCTGAACCAGTCTGAAGTTGCGTGCGGTCCGTGATCAGGCCGGAATCAGACATCTCCACCTGCGGACCGTCCCGTCCCCGGTAACCTTGACCAGGGAATTAGGCCTTAACTTACTAAACTTCGGTTAGGCTGCGAGAGCAAAATTATATTCGCCAAATAAAAAGTGTGTGACACGGATTTACGAGCTTTATCACATGGCTCGACATGCTTACCTAAAGATTCAACCTGCTGTCAAAACCGGTCAGCCCCTTATGTCAAAGAACAATTTTTTAAAAGGAATGCAAAGGTACAAAATATTGTGATTTGTTGTTGAAGCCGGATACTGGATGCCGGATACTGACTGCCGACTGAAAACTGCCGACCCGTAAAATGCCTGCTTTTACAACATCAGGGGTTCAACATACGTTTTTATGTCATCGGAAGTAATCTGCTGGTCGCTGAGAATAACCAGCCTTTCCACCACATTATGCAACTCGCGCACATTGCCGCTCCAGTGAAAGCCTTCGAGCATTTTCAGGGCATCAGCCATAACTTTAAGGGGTGCTTTTCCCTGTATGTCTGATATCTCCTGAACAAAATGTTTGACCAGTAACTCGATATCATTCTTTCGTTCCCTGAGTGGCGGCACTTCAATGATGATCACGCTCAGGCGGTGATACAGGTCTTCCCTGAACCTCTCTTTTTTTATTTCTTCTTTCAGGTTTTTGTTTGTGGCGGCAATCACCCTGACATCCACCGGGATATCCTGTTCTCCACCAACCCTCACGATTTTATTTTCCTGCAAGGCACGCAATACCTTGGACTGTGCCGAAAGGCTCATATCGCCGATCTCATCCAGAAAAAGTGTTCCGCCGCTGGCCAGTTCAAAATCCCCGTGCCGCTGTTTAATGGCTGAAGTAAACGAGCCTTTTTCGTGGCCAAACAACTGGCTCTCGATCAATTCGGAGGGAATGGCCGCACAGTTCACCTCAATAAACGGGGATTTGGCCCGTGAGCTCTGCTCATGGATCTGGCGGGCAACCAATTCTTTACCTGTGCCGTTTTCGCCAATAATCAGTACCCTTGACAGGGTAGGGGCAATCCGGGCAATCATTTTTTTTAAAGCCCTTATGCTTTCCGATTCGCCCACAATTTCATATTTCTTATCAATTTCGCGTTTCAGTTGCCGGGTTTGGTTTACCAATTCTTTTTTCTCCACCGCATTCCTGATGGTGATCAACAGCCGGTTCAGGTCGGGCGGCTTGACAATAAAGTCATAAGCCCCTTTTTTGATGGCTTCAACGGCTGTTTCGATGGTGCCGTGACCCGAAATCATGATCACCGGCACTTCGCGCACCTGCATCATCTTTTCCAATACTTCCAACCCGTCCATCTCGGGCATCTTGATGTCGAGCAAAACGGCATCATACTCATCGTCCCTGAACATTTCAAGTGCTTCAGGGCCGTTGGGTGCCAGTTCTACGGTATGTTTTTCAAATTCAAGAATGTCTTTCAGTGTTCTGCGGATACTGCTTTCATCATCAACAACAAGTATCTTGGCCATCTTTGTTTTTTTTTAAAATTGAATCCAACAATCTATTTTTCTTTAAATATTTTTTCAAAAATACGCAATCATAAAAGTTAGCGGATGTTTTTTTTCAAATATCAATTAATCCTGCCACGAGAACCATTTTGTAATTAACTTTGTCATTCTAATTAACATTGCAGAAACCCGGATCGTTGAAAACAGTTAAATCCATAAATCCTTATTTCTTTTTTTTGCTCCTTATGCTGGGGTCATTCAATCTGCTGAACGGACAACAAAATGTGCCGGCCAAAGTTTTTGGGCAGGATAAAGTACTTTTAAAATATCCCTGGGCGGGAGGGATGAATTCCATTCAGTTTGGTGCGGTGGATGTGAACCGCGACGGGATAAAGGACCTGGTGGCTTTCGACCGCAATGGAAACCGGATGATGTGTTTTGTCAACAGCGGCGTTTATAACCAGGTTGATTATGTTTTTGCCCCGCAATATGTGAAACTGATCCCCGATATTTCTGACTGGGCGATATTTGCCGATTACGATATGGATGGCAGGACCGATATTTTTGCTTACTCGCCGGATTGGGCAGGCATACAGGTGTATAAAAATGTTTCGGAAAGCACATTGAAATTTAAACGCGTAGTCTATCCGTACCTGAAAAGTTTTCAGGAGAACATGTATATCAACCTGCTGGTTACCGAAGCCGATTATCCGGCCATTGCCGATCTGGATTATGACGGCGATCTGGATATTTTGTCATTTTGGGGATATGGCTCTTTTGTAAATTATCACAAGAACCTTTCCATGGAAAAATACGGAACGCCTGACTCGCTGGACTATGCACTGGAAGAATATTGCTGGGGCAGGATTGCCGAAAGTGATGAGTCCAACGCCATTTATCTGGATACCTGTTTTACAAATTATCAGCCTGTTGCCCGTTCACAGAAAAAGGAGCGGCACACCGGTTCTACTTTTTTGATGATTGATCTGAACCGCGACAGTGTCCTTGACCTGCTGCTTGGCGATGTGGATTACCCCTCCCTGTTTGCCCTGTACAATGGGGGGACGCGCCAAGAAGCCTTCATCACTTCGTTTGATACTTCTTATCCGGCGGGGAACAAACCGATTGGCCTTTACTCCATGCCGGTGGCTGCCTATATTGATGTAAACAATGACTTTGTGAAAGACATGTTGGTATCCCCTTTTGACCCGACACCCGAAAAATCGCAGAATAAACACAGCGTTTGGTTGTATATGAACACCGGTGCCAACGACCATCCGTTTTTTATACGTAAAACCAAAAGTTTTCTGCAATCGCAAATGATTGACCGCGGGGCCGGGGCTTATCCTGTGCTGTATGACTGGAACGGTGACGGGCTGGATGATCTGTTTGTGGGCGATTACGGTTTTTACCAATATTCATATTATGACGATTTTAAGCGGCTGTATTCGGTTCATACGTCTAAGATTGCCTGGTATCAGAATACGGGCACCGCGCAACAGCCCGCCTTTACCCTGATGGATGACGATGTGGGTGATTTATTTGAAAAAGGCTACCTGGGCCTGATCCCTGCTTTTGCCGACCTGGACGGCGACGGTGATGTGGATATGCTGGCCGGTTATGAAGCGGGAAAACTCATTCTGGCAACCAATGACGGAAATAACAATTTGATTTTTGAAACTGACCACTATGCAGATATTGACGTGGGGGATTTTTCTGCCCCCCAATTATTCGATCTGGATGATGACGGGGCCAAAGACCTGATCATCGGTGAAAAAAGGGGGACACTGTATTATTACCACAACGAGGGAACAACCGGCAACCCGGTTTTTACCCTCATGAATGACAGCCTCGGAGAAGTGAATGTGACGGACTACGCACTTTCGTACACAGGTTACAGCACCCCGTGGTTTTTCAGAGTTGGCAACGGGCCTGTGCAGCTGGTGGTGGGTTCGGAACAAGGCAAAATATTCCACTACACAAACATTGACGGCAACCTCAATGGAAAATTCACCCTGACGGACAGTCTGGACGAATTGCTCGACACAACGGGTGTTTCCTGGGACAGGGGGATGAGGACGGCTGCTGCCATCGGGGATATCAATCATAACGGGCAGGCTGAAATGATTGTGGGAAATTATTCGGGCGGGCTGGAGTATTTTAATGGCAATGCAGAAGTTTCACCGGGGATCACCAAACACCATACAAACATCAACCCACTGTACATTTTTCCCAATCCGGTGAAAGACCGGGCTGTATTGTCATTTAATTCGGACAACCAAAACGTGCATTTAAGCATTTTCACAGTGGAAGGCAACCTGGTGCTGTCAAAAACGATTCAACTTAATGTGGCGGGGAGATACCGGCTGAATATTACATGGTTGCCAAATGGTTTGTATGTGGTGAAGATTACAACTCCTTCTGCCGTTTATACCGGGAAAATGGCGGTGGTGAGATAAAACCCGGACAATCACCTGTATGATTTGGAATAGTCGTAAATTTTTCAGTCTTTTCATTATACCAAATTTCGTGACTGCCTGATGCTTGACGGTAGAATATAAAACCAAATTTTTTCAGTTTTTTCAAAGGTAAACAATCTTCCTGATTTCTTCAGTTGTCTTTTTCAAAAGAAAAGGAAAAAGAATCACGAAGTACAAGTGAACCCTCATCTTGCCAAATTATTCCAGGAAATTCTTCAACTCATCCATACTCACGGGTTTGCCAATGATCTTTTTGTCCTTGTCGAGCACAAAGAATGTGGGCGTGGCCACCACACCGTATTCGTTCACAATGGGGCCATTCCATCCTTTCAGTTCTCCGATGTTGATCCAGTCGTAACCGTTTTCGGCAATGGCTTTTGTCAAATCGCTCTTGCTTTTGTCAATGCTCACGGCAACAATCTGGAGCCGGCCGGTATGTTGCGGGTCATAATAGTTTTTCAGCAAAGGAAGCGTTTCACTGCAATGTGGGCACCAACTGGCCCAAAAAACCAAAAGGGTGGTTTGCGACCGGATATCCTTCAACCTTATGGTATCCCCCTTCATGTCAACCGCTTCAAATCCGGGGGCTGTCTTGCCCAATGCCAGTTTTTTAATCAGTTCCAATTTATTTTCCAGTTCTTTTTTCCGGTCGGAATTCACACAAAACTCATTCAGCATATTTTTGTTGGCAATATATTCCAGCCCGCGCTCAAAGCCGATGTGTTCAAAGCCGTTGAGCATAAAGCCAATGACAAATTCATACATTTTCTGGTCAACAAAAGATTTATCCATGACGGTATCCACAGCCATCAGCAACTGGTCTTCCATTTCCTGTTTTGTCATCCCCTTTTTTTGATACAGGCCCATGTAACCCACAATCTTTGAAGTGAGGATATTGCTCCGCATCAGGAGGGTATCCAGAAAATCCATATCATTAAAATAATGGCTTTTCAGGTAAGCCTTTTGTTCTTTTTTCGATAGCGAAGGATCGGCAAAAACCGGTTTGTCAACCCTGATAAACCGGGCTGCCAGGGTGTTGGGGTTGTTCCCGATCAGCGTTTCCACCCTTTGGTTTAAATACGACTGGAGTGCCCTGGCTTCGGCCAGTGTTTTGCTGTAAAACGTGTCCGGTTTGGGGTAATATTGAAGTATGGGATCAAGCAGGTCAAGTTTATACAGGGTTTCCCCTTTAAGGGAAAGGTAATCGTAATAGATCATGTTTTCAACGGATTCGATGATCTGCACCTGGTCCCGGTCGCTGCTCCCGGTGGTGACAAAACGAATGTTTTCATCGTTGAAAATCAGTTCAATCATTTGAGTAGGGCCTGAGACGACGGCATACTGTCCTACCGGGAAATTTTTGTCCGGTAAAAACTCAAACGATCCGGTTTGGTCGGTGGTTGCCGTATCCACAATCTTCCGGTTATCACCGGCTATACGAAGCAGGTAAACATCTTTGTTATCAAGGCCGGGAATTGTTCCATTGATCGAATATTGCTGGCTATAGGCAACCATTGCCGTCAGAAGCAGAAGAAGAAGCAAAACCTTTTTCATGACTAAAATTTATGATTTGCCGGGTCAAAGATAGCGTATCGGACAAATAAAAACAGGGTTGCCTTACTTTTTGTTTTATCAAGCTAATTCTTTACTTTTGTAAAGCAATGAATACAGGGGTAATGAATAACCGGTTTTGCAAAAAACGGTTTTCATTTTTTGAAACCCCAATTCATGATCTTAAAATCTTTTAAATTATCATCATGTCAGAACCGAACATTCCGTTTAACAATAAAGGGAGGCTTGAATACAAATTTTATTTTCAGGAGATGGAAAGGTTGCAGATTGAACTGGTGAAGCTGCAATACTGGATAAAGGATACCAATGCCAAAGTGGTGGTCATTTTCGAAGGCCGCGATGCAGCAGGCAAAGGGGGGGTGATCAAAAGGATAAACGAGAAATTAAACCCCAGGATAAGCCGGGTTGCCGCCCTGGGGATACCCACCGAAAAGGAAAAAACGCAATGGTATTTTCAGCGCTATGTCCCCCATTTGCCTTCGGGGGGGGAGATGATCCTGTTCGACCGCTCGTGGTACAACCGTGCCGGTGTTGAACGTGTTATGGGGTTTTGCTCCGATGATGACTATTGGGAATTTCTGCGTTCATGTCCCAATTTCGAGCGTATGCTCATCCGGTCGGGGGTCATCCTGATCAAATTCTGGTTTTCCATCAGCATGGAAGAACAGGAACACCGTTTCCAGGATCGCCTGAAAGACCCCACCAAAAGATGGAAGTTGAGCGATATGGATTTAAAATCACGGGATTTGTGGGTGGAATATTCCAAGGCCAAGGATGAGATGTTTGCTTATACCGACACCAAACTTTCGCCCTGGTATGTTGTGAATGCCGATGATAAACGAAAAGCCCGTCTCAATACCATCCACCATCTGCTGGAGGCCATTCCTTATAAAGACCTCACACCGGAGTCCATTGAACTGAAACCGAGAAAAATACAGAAAGGGTATGTCCGCCCGCCCATGCAGGAACAGACATTTGTGAAAGATTACTATCCCTATCCCGGTCAGGAAAAAATAGAAGAAAAGGGTTGAAACCGGACGGTTGGACTTTGAATGTGGGGGAGAATCAAAAGCCATGAGCCAGGGAGCAGGAATCAAGAACCAGGAACCAGGGAGCAGGAGCCGGGAGCAGGATGTCAACCAGGCTTCGGACTAATCGTATTAAGCTGGAATTAAATGTTAGTGGGCTACCGGTGGTTTTAACGAACCGGAATACACGGGTTTGCAATATTTACGTGTTGAATTGGCAAGGTCTTTCCAAAATTCAACCATAGAAATGTTTGACGGGCTTATGCTGGAACTGCTTTCCTTTTCAGGCGAAAGAAAAGGGCCGTTCATTTGTAAACTGATGACCGGGCAACCGAATTTATTGATAAGTGCGATCTTGACATCATTATAGTTTCCCCCGATAAGGTTGATCTGTCCGGTCATGGTCAGGCGGTATCTATCGGTAACTAAAGCGACATCCCGGGCCCGGGCTACCCCGTTATGAATTGTCCAGTTGGAAACTATCCTGCTGATATCCTCCGAAACACCGGAATTATTTTCCGGTTGATAGCCAAAACGGATATCTTTTGTAAAAACCGTACCGAAAGGGCCTGTGATAAATAAAGCAGCAAAGCCTGCCACATCAAATGCTTTTGAATCTTTATAATTCAGGATAATACTATTGAGGGATATGCCTTGCAATAACATCTTTTGACCGGTTATTATCAGGTCACCATCCAGTGTGCTCATGGCCTGTTTCCAGTTGAACGATCTGAAAGTGAGATTCATATCATAATTCAGGCTGCCATAAAACAAACCGGTTAAATGTGCCGCCTCCCTGAATTCACCAATATCCAAACCGGTAATGTGGCTTTGTATATTGACCAGTGCAGGTTTTGTATTGAAATCAATGGTTGTAACTCCGTTGTATTTTCCTTCAAAAAACCGGGGAGACCGGGACTGAACAGATATTTTTCCCGAACGGGCCTCTATTTTCCATTGAATTGAATCCAGCCTCATCTCATTGATCCTCAAAGAACCGAGATGAATTGAACCGGTAAATCTGAGTTTTTTCATATTCATCCGGTCAAGGATTCCGGAAAAATTTATTTCATCTGAAACAACATCAATGCCTTTGGCAATCAGGGTATCACCGAGTTCATTATCAAAATAAATCAACCGGCCATTCTTTATCGAAATATGCCTGATGTCAATTTGATGGCTTTGGCCTTTTTTAGCAGGATGGGGGTTTTTAGCATGCTCAGGTATATCATAATTAAACGATCCATCCGTGTTGTGTTCAATAAAAACCTGAGGCTTTACCAACGACAAACCGGTAATGTCAATGTCTGAATTAAAAAGTTGTCTGTAATCCACCGCAATTTCAGCTTTTTCAATCCGGACCAGGTAAGTTTCATTATTGATGATCCTAAGATCGTTAATAACGAAACTAACCCCCGGAAGCAGTTTCAAAGCCAATGAACCGTTTATTCTTGTCTGATAACCCAGCTCGTCGGTCAGGATATTTTCGAGACGTGGTTTGAAATGGCTTACAGTGACCGATGCGGTCACGTAAAGTCCGATGATCAGGATGCCCAGGATGACGACAAACCAGATCAGGATTTTTTTTAGTTTTTTCATGTGGTTCAGGTAATAATCCGAACAAAAATAATTGTATTTTTGTAAAAAATAAAATACTCACGGGTAAATCAGACACACGGGCAAGATATTCATCTAAGAATTTCCGGAATTATCTCACGGCTAACACTTGATAAACAGGGCCTTTAACTTTTATAGAAATCTGTTCAATAATAAATATATTAATCAATTAATTAACAATAAAAAAAAAATCATCATGAAAAGAATTACAGACGTCATTCATTCCATTGTATGTACACTTTTTATATCTGTAATATTTTGGACAATTTTTATTGACAGTTCCCTGGCGCAGGGTTCTGCTGATTTTACCCGTCAGGGTATTATAACGGGCACAACTCCCACATTTAGCAGAAACGCACAGCATCAGTGGCCATTACAAAAAAATGCAACGATTAACCGTACCGCAACGGCAGACAGCAATGTAACCCTGGTGGGCAGATGGGCCAACGGGCCTTGTTTTGCTGTGGGTGTTTCAGGGAACAAAGCTTATATCGGGAACGGTGGTTATTTTCAAATACTTGATATAACTGATCCGTCTAATCCGGATCTTCTAAGCAAAGTTCTTTTACCGTCACTTATTTACGATATAGCTATCAGCGGCAATTACGTTTATGTGGCAAATGGTGATGACGGTTTACGCATCATTGATGTGAGCGATCCGGAGGCCCCTGCCGAAGTCGGTTTTCTTGATACGGAGAGCGAAGCAAAAGGTGTTTTCGTCAGCGGCAATTACGCTTATGTGGCGGATGGGGGAGATGGTTTACGCATCATTGATGTGAGCAATCCGGCAGCACCCGCCGAAATTGGTTTTTTTGATACGGGAATGTGGGCGTACGATGTTTACCTCAGCGGCAATTACGCTTATGTGGCAGATTACTTTGATGGTTTACGCATTATTGATGTGAGCAATCCGGCAGCGCCTACCGAAGCCGGTTTCTTTGATACGGAAAGTTTTGCGCTCGGTGTTTTCGTCAGCGGCAATTATGCTTACGTAGCGGATTGGTATGATGGTTTACGCATCATTGATGTGAGCAACCCGGCAGCACCCGCCGAAGTTGGTTTTTTTAATGTGGGGAGTCTTGCAAGGGGTGTTTACCTCAGCGGCAATTACGCTTATGTGGCGGTTGGTGGCGGTGGTGGTTTATACATCGTTGATGTGAGCAATCCGGCAACGCCGACCGAAACCGGGTTTTTTAATCCGGGGAATAGTATATTTGACGGGCCGTGGACTTATGGGGTTTACGTCCTCGGCAATTCCGCTTATATAGCGAGTTTCTTTGATGGTTTACGCATCATTGATGTGAGCAACCCGGCAGCGCCGACCGAAACCGGTTTCTTTGATACGGGGAGTGATGCAATGGGTACTTACGTCCTTGGCAATTATGCTTATGTGGCTGATTGGTATGATGGTTTACGCATCATTGATGTGAGCAACCCGGAAGCGCCAACCGAAGTGGGTTCCTTTGATACGGAAGGTTATGCATGGAGTGTTTTCGTTCGCGGCGATTACGCTTATGTGGCGGATGCTTATGACGGCTTACGCATTATAGATGTGAGCAATCCGGCGGCACCCGCCGAAGTGGGTTTCTTTGATACGGGGAGTCTGGCGGAGAATGTCTTCGTCCTCGGTAATTATGCTTATGTGGCGGATGCGTTCGACGGTATGCGTATCATAGATGTGAGCAACCCGGCGGCACCCGCCGAAGTGGGTTTTTTTGATACGGGGAGTGAGGCAAGGAATGTTTTTGTTGTCGGCAATTATGCTTATGTGGCGGATTGGGATGATGGTTTACGCATCATAGATGTAAGTGATCCGGCAACACCGACCGAAGTAGGTTTCTTCTATTCGGGAATTCGTGCAAACCGTGTTTACGTCCTCGGCAATTATGCTTATGTGGCGGGTTACATTGATGGTTTACGCATCATAGACGTGAGCAACCCGGAAGCACCGACCGAAGTTGGTTTTTTTGATACGGACAATCTTGCATGGGATGTTTACGTCAGCGGCGATTACGCTTATGTGGCGAATAACCTTACTGGTTTACGTATCATAGATGTGAGCGATCCTACAGCACCGGCCGAAGTTGGTTTTTTTGATACACCGAGTTCTGCAATGGGTGTTTACGTCAGCGACGATTACATTTATATGGCAGATTACTATGACGGAATGTATATTTTTCAGAATGACTTGATTACAGGCATTGATGAAAACGAACCAAATCCCGGAACAGTTGATTTATCACAGAATTACCCCAATCCCTTTAACACGGCAACCACAATACAATATAACCTCCCGCAAACCGCTCATGTCACGCTGAAAGTTTACAACATCACCGGGCAGTTGATAGCCACCCTGGTTGACGAACAAAAACCTGCCGGGAAATATTCTGTTTCCTGGAATGCAGGAAATGTAAGTGACGGTATTTATTTTTACCGGATTACAGCGGGAAACTTCAGCGACGAAAAGAAAGTAATGGTTTCAGGGAAGTAAATTTTGTACCGCGGCTTTTATATGAATGTTTGCCTCTGTTGGGATGTCAGGTTATCGCCTGAGTTTTTCCCGGCTCACAGAGAGGGTGCCGCTGAGCTATAGTGTTGCTGGTTTATATGGAAATCGGTTAAAGCAAAAACAGATCAATTAAAATTAAAAATAAAAAAAGATCATCATGAAAAAGTTTAAAAATCGTATTCGTTCCATTGTATATACACTTTTTATATCTGTAATATTCTGGACAATTTTTATGGACAGTTCCCTGGCGCAGGGTTCTGCTGATCTTACCCGTCAGGGTATTATAACGGGCACAACTCCCACATTTAGCAGAAACGCACAGCATCAGTGGCCATTACAAAAAAACACAAATATTAACGGTTCTGCAACGGCAGACACCAATGTAACGCTTGTGGGCAGATGGGCTAACGGACCTTGCATTGCTGTTGGTGTTACAGGAAACACAGCTTACTTTGGAAACGGCGGTTATCTTGAAATAGTTGATTTTGAGGATCCCGCTAACCCGCAAGAACTAAGCAAAGTTCTTTTACCATCACTTGTTAACGGTATAGCAGTCAGTGGCAATTACGTTTATGTGGCAGATTATTTTGATGGGTTACGTATCATTGATGTGAGCAATCCGGCAGCACCGGACGAAGTTGGATTTTTTGATATGAGTAGTTTTGCAGAGGGTGTTTTTGTCAATGGCAATTATGCCTATGTGGCGAATGGGGATGATGGTTTACGCATCATTGATGTGAGCGACCCGGCAGCACCGGACGAAGTTGGTTTTGTTAATACAGGGAGTTATGCGAAGAGTGTTTACGTCCTCGGCAATTACGCTTATGTGGCGGATGGGTATGATGGTTTACGCATCATTGATGTGAGCGACCCGGCAGCACCGTCCGAAACCGGTTTTTTTGATACGGAAAGTTTTGCAAGGGGTGTTCATGTCCTCGGCAATTACGCCTATGTGGCAGACGGCGCTGATGGCTTGCGCATAATAGATGTAAGCGATCCGGCAGCGCCAACCGAAGCCGGTTTTTTTGATGCAATATATTATGCAAGCGGCGTTTACGTCCTCGGCAATTACGCTTATGTGACGACCTGGACTGATGGTTTAAGCATAATAGATGTGAGCGACCCGGCAGCGCCGTCTGAATCCGGTTATTTGGAGATGGGAACTTATACAAGAAGTGTTTACGTCATTGGCAATTACGCTTATGTGGCGAATGATTTTAATGGCGTACGCGTTATAGACGTGAGCAACCCGGCAGCACCGGCGGAAGCCGGCTTTTTTGATACGGGGAGTATTACAGATGATATTTACGTCGTCGGCAATTACGCTTATGTAGCGGACTGGTATGATGGTTTACGCATAATAGATGTGAGCAATCCGGCAGCACCGACCGAAGTAGGTTTTTTTGAAATGGAAAGTTCTGCAAGGGATGTTTACATCGTCGGTAATTACGCTTATGTGGCAAATGGCGTTGCTGGTTTGCGTATCATAGATGTGAGTGATCCTACAGCACCGACCGAAGTTGGTCTTTTTGATACGGAGAATGCCGCACAAGGTGTTTATGTCAGCGGTAAATACGCTTATGTGGCGGATGGTAATGATGGCTTACGTATCATAGATGTGAGCGATCCTACAGCACCAACCGAAGTCGGGTTTTTTAATACGGGAAGTGTTGCATTAAATGTTGAAGTTGTCGGCAATTACGCTTATGTGGCGGATTGGGATGATGGTTTACGTATCATAGATGTGAGCGATCCTACAGCACCAACCGAAGTCGGTTTTTTTGATACGGAGAGTTACGCATTGGGTGTTTTCATCAACGGCAATTACGCTTATGTGGCGGATAAAAGTGATGGTTTACGCATCATAGATGTGAGCCATCCGGAAACACCGGTGGAAATTGGTTTTTTTGATACGGAAAACTCTGCAGCGAATGTTTACGTCAGTGGTAAATACGCTTATTTGGCTAATGCGCATGGTGGTTTACGCATAATTGATGTGAGCAACCCGGCAGCACCAGCCGAAGTTGGTTTGTTTGATACAGGGAGTTCTGCAGTGGGTGTTTACATTAGCGATAATTACATTTATGTGGCGGATTACTATGACGGAATGTATATTTTTCAGAATGACTTGATTACAGGCATTGATGAAAACGAACCAAATCCCGGAACAGTTGATTTATCACAGAATTACCCCAATCCCTTTAACACGGCAACCACAATACAATATAACCTCCCGCAAACCGCTCATGTCACGCTAAAAGTTTACAACATCACCGGGCAGTTGATAGCCACCCTGGTTGACGAACAAAAATCTGCCGGGAAATATTCTGTTTCCTGGAATGCAGGAAATGTTAGTGACGGTATTTATTTTTACCGGATTACAGCGGGAAACTTCAGCGACGAAAAGAAGGTTATGGTTTCAGGGAAGTAATCTACTATTATAGGCACCATTCCGTCCTCGTTTGCAACGAGGACGGGTTTCCCTGCTGCATTTGGAATGCAGTTTAAACAAGTAAAACAAAACAGCAAAGTAAGCATTGCAAATGATCGAATAAAGCATCCTCGCTGCAAACGAGGATAAGATTATTTTTTAAAAACCATTTCCAATATTTTCATCGTTTCATTATAAATCCCCGGGCTGGTACTTTCACGCGGCCCGGCGATGTTGAGTACTTTAATCCGATTGTTTTCAATCCATCGTGCTGTCGTCTCTTTCAAATCGGGTTCGTCTGTCCTTATTACGAGCAATGGTTTTTTTTTCTGCCGGGCATATTTGGCAGTGTATGCAGAACCGTTCCCCAACTCACCTGAATAGAGTATCAACGTCCCGTCGCCCTCTTTCACATTGCGCTTTGTCCGCTCAACATACAACGTTGTATTTGTCTCGGTCAGGGGATATTTATCATCAATCCTGCCATCTTCGGCCAGGCGGCCTTTGGGGCACCGGCCACCACAGGCAATGTTGTTTTGAATGGCAAAGTCAAGGGCAGCCCGGTCAACGCCCGTTTGCCCCCCGCTTATGATCTTTTCAACCCGATAGCTCACAAAGAGTTTCCGTTTTTAAAGTTGACGAAATCGCGTTGCGACTTGTAAAGGTTTACTGCCTGAAGGGCGAGGTTTTTCGTCTCGTTCAGTATATTAAAAAAGAGCATGCTGTTCTTGGTACCTACTTCGGCTTTTTTGAGCCGTTTGATCATATTCCTGTTCATCGTGGCAATCAATTCGAGGATGTTTTTCTGCATTTTCTGCAAATCTTCCTGTTTACTGTAATCACCTGATTCCATACTGTTGGCAATCAAATTGACCATTTCCGCGAGTGATGAATGAAGTTGTCTCAATTCATCTATTTGCTCTTTGATCAATGGCTTATGATTATTGTCAACATGATTAAGGGCCGGCCCGAGAATAAATGAAATACTGTGGAGCATCTCCCGCAGGTAATCGAGCACCTGAACAAAATAATAGGCCGTATCCATGGAATCCTCACGCAGTTTCTCTACGATCACATTGATATGATCTTTCATATATTTTGTCTTAGCCGTAATCTTTTCTATATCTTTTTTTGCTTTTCTCAGCTCTTTAACATTTTCTTTTTCCAGGCCGTCAATAGTCCTTCCATATTCGGAAACAATTATTTTCAGATTTTTAACGATAGTCCGGGTTGACTTTTCGGCAATGTTCTCTTCGGAGATGGTATCCACTTCGTTCGCTTCTTCTTCTTTTTCCCGTTTTACTTTTTTATGAATGCCATAAGTGCGATAAATCATATAGGCAACGATAACAAGCATAAGTGCAATACCGATTATTCCCGTATAGTAAAAGAGATAAACAACGATAAAGGCAGCGGTAAAGGCTGTGAGGGCTGTAATAAACCATCCTCCGATAACAGCAAACACACCCGATATCCTGTAAACGGCACTCTCCCTGTCCCATGCTTTATCTGACAATGAAGCACCCATTGCCACCATAAAAGTTACATAAGTTGTTGATAAGGGTAATGTTAAAGATGTCCCAAGGGCAATCAGGATACTGGATACGGTAAGTATGACCGAGGCTCTGATAAGGTCAAACTCCGGATGGTCTTTCTTCTTTAAATGTTCTTTTCCTTTGTAGGGTTCAAATTGTTTTTCAATCACGCTGACGAATCCGGAAGGCAACACCTTTTTTATATTTGTGGAAACATTCATGGAAGACCTTACCAGCACCTTTGATATCCATGTTGATTTAAACCTTTCGTCACCTTCATCCTGACGGCCAAGATCGAGGGAAGTCTGAACAACAGACCTTGCCTTGGTGGAAATAAACAGGGTGAGTACCATGATCAACCCTGCAATCACAAGAAAAAGTGTGGGTGTCGGTACTTTACCGGCCAGCCCGTTCATTAAAAAGTTTCCCGGATCGGCACCGGGGTTAGCCATAAAAATTTCGTAAGAATTATAACCGGCAATGGGCACGCCGATAAAGTTGACCAGGTCGTTGCCGGCAAAGGCCATAGCCAGGGCAAAAGTACCAACCAGGACAATCACTTTCAGGATATTTAAACGGGTTAACCAGATTAAAAGTTGAAGCAAAGCTGTCCAGCCAATCCAGCTAAAGAGGATAATCATGCCACTGTTCATGCTGATCCATTCTTTGGTTTCTTCCGACATGAACGATGCCCCTTTGGCTCCTTTGATCAGCATAAAATAAGTCATGGCCGCAAAAGCAATCCCTCCCCAGAGGGCACCCAGGTATTTAATCCGTTTCTTGAAATTAAAGGAGAATGCGATCCTGATAAAATACTGAATTAATGCACCCACGGTAAAGGCAATCCCCACCGACAACAAAATACCCGTAATGATTGCCAGGGCTTTGGATGAGTTGATAAACTGCCCGATAGTCAATCCCCCATCACTTTGAAGCAATTTTATGGTTGCCATGCCCACCGCTGCACCCAACAATTCGAAGACAATGGATACAGTGGTTGATGTGGGCAGTCCGATGGTATTGAATGCATCCAGCAACAGGACATCGGTTACCATTACGGCCAGGAAAATGATCATGATTTCGGAGAAATAAAATTCCCCGGGATTAAAAATACCTTTTCGTGCCACTTCCATCATGCCGCTTGAAAACACAGCCCCGACCAAAATACCAATTGCAGCCACAATGATAATTACACGGAATGAGGCAACACGCGAGCCAATGGCTGCATTCAGAAAGTTGACCGCATCATTGCTGACCCCCACAATGAGGTCGGACACGGCAAGCAAAATAAGGATGATAATAAAAAACAAATAAATGGATTCCACTTTTTTTACGGTTTGGCTTTAATTAAAGTACAAAAGAAATCAAAGAAGGTATTGATGTAAATAAATACATATTAAGAAATTGTTAACTAAATCATTTGTTACCTGAAATTGGGTTTCATGCCGAGGTTATACATAATAAAACTGTAAATATCGGACGACTCTTCAATCTGTTTGGCAGTCGGTTTCCCGGCACCGTGGCCTGCCCTGGTTTCTATCCTGACCAAAACCGGATTTTCCCCTCCGTTATCTTCCTGCAAGGTAGCCATAAACTTAAAGGTATGTGCCGGAACCACACGGTCATCATGATCGGCGGTTATGGCCAGTGTTGCCGGATAATCAACTCCTTTCTTAATATTGTGCAATGGAGAATAACCGTAGAGGTATTTAAACATTTTCTCGCTGTCGGCACTGGTGCCGTAATCGGATGCCCAGGCCCAGCCGATGGTAAAATTCTGATAACGCAACATATCCATTACCCCGACAATTGGAATGGCTACCTTGAATAAATCAGGCTGTTGAGTCATACAGGCGCCAACCAGCAGGCCGCCATTCGAGCCGCCGATAATGGCCAGCTTATCACTGGAAGTATATTGGTTGTTGATCAGCCATTTTGCTGCATAAATAAAATCGTCGAATACATTTTGTTTGTTCATTTTTGTACCGGCTTCGTGCCACTTTTCGCCGTATTCGCCACCCCCCCGCAAATTGGCCATGGCATAAATGCCGCCCTGCTCCAGAAAAGCCACACGGCTGATGCTGAAACTGGGTGTAAGGCTGATATTGAAACCTCCATATCCGTAAAGCAGGGTAGGGTTATCGCCATTTTTAACCAGGTCCTTTTTATGGACAATGAACATGGGGATCCGTGTCCCGTCTTTGCTTTCATAAAAAACCTGTTCGGTTTCGTAATCTTCCGGGTTAAAGTCCACCTCCGAAGTTTTGTACAGAATGGATTTGCCGGTTCCAATATCATAACGGTAAACACTTGATGGAAAGGTAAAAGAAGTAAAACCGTAAAAGGCGGTATTTTCATTTTCTTTCCCGTTAAAACCGGTGAGTGTTCCAATAGCAGGCAACTTCAGTTCATTCTGATAATGGCCCTGAAGGTCATAAAAGTAAGCTCTGCTGCCGGCATCTTTTAAATACTTCGTAAACAGCCGTCCCCCGACAATCTGAGCGCTTTCCAGTACATCGTCCTTTTCTTCGATCAGTGATATCCGGTTTTGGGGCCCGGGATGAATAAAATCAACCAGTATGAGTTTTCCTTTGGGCGCATGGTCGTTGGTTTGTACCAGCAACTGATCACCGATGTGGCCAACCACCGAGTAGTCATAATCAAAGCCATTGGCCAGTTTTTTAAATTTGAGGTTGTTCACATCATCTGACCTGGCGGCGTACAATGCATTTCCGCTGGTGCTTTCCGATTCGCTGACGATAACAAAATCTTTATCTTCGGTGAGGTAAGCATAAAAATTCCTCAGGGGATGTTTTCTGTCCTGAAAGATCAGTTTGTCTTGCTTTTGGTTTGTCCCCGGTTTGTGATAAAATATTTTATGAAAACGGTTTTGTCCCGACAGTTCATCCCCTTCTTTCGGCTCATCATAAGCCGAATAGAAAAACCCGTTACCTTTCCAGGATATCCCTGAGAACTTCACCCATTGAATATGATCTTCCAGTGTTTTTCTGTCCTGAATGTTCATTACAAAAATTTCATTCCAGTCGGAGCCGCCACTGGCAGTACTGTATGCCAGATATTTCCCGTCCTTCGAAACGCCGATGCCTGCCAGTGCCACTGTTCCGTCTTTCGACAGTTTGTTGGGGTCAAGCAGGACTTCAGGCACCGTGTTTAAATCTTGTTGAATATATAATACACTCTGATTCTGTATCCCGTCATTTTTAAAAAAGAAATATTTCCCCCCTCTTTTAAAAGGCACTCCGTACTTTGGATAATTCCAGATTTTGGTCAGCCGTGCCTTCAGTTTTTCCCGAAAAGGGATTTTGGATAAATAGGCCTCGGTGATCTTGTTTTCGGCTTTTACCCATTCTTCTGTTTCTTTCGAGTTGTCATCTTCAAGCCAGCGATAAGGATCGGGTACTTTATGGCCGAAATATACATCAACCGAATCCACTTTCTTTGCTTTGGGGTATTCAATATTACACCGTTTTTCCTGTGTACATCCTGCCATTAAAAAAATAATTAAAGTTGAAAAAACAAAGTTCTTCGGTTTCATGGATTTTGGGTTTTTGGAATGGATAAAAGTAGAAAATTAATTGATGTAAATAAAAACAGGAACAATTTATATGGCCACCTCTGACCCGGTTACATTTATCAATATTTTAGCACGATAAATTTTTTTACGCATATAGCTGGAATGAACAAAGTATATCTCATCGGTTTTATGGGTGTGGGAAAAAGCAGTATCGGGAAAAAGCTTGCACGGGAACTTGGATATAATTTCATTGATTTGGATGATGCTTTTGAAAAAAAATACAAGATCAGCATTCATCGTTTTTTTGAAAAATACGGAGAAGAATTATTCCGGGAACTGGAATATCAGTTGCTTACTTCAACTTTCAAAATATCAAATGTTGTTGTTGCAACCGGGGGCGGCACGGTTTGCTACCACGATGCCATGGGGCAGATGAACCTAAACGGGTTGACGGTTTATCTGAAGATGCCTGTTGGGGGAATCGTTGAAAGGCTTAAAAACGTACAACGCAAAAGGCCGCTAATTACCGGAAAAAATGAAACAGAGTTATTAAATACCATCATTGAGCGATTGGATAACCGGCTTCCATACTATCAAATGGCAGGGATTACGCTTGATGTGATTGATATTGATATGACGGAATTGGTGGAAAGAATAAAAAAAGAGCATAATGAATAATGAAATACTGGATGAATGGATGGAAAATTTAATGATAATTTTAGGATAATTTTGGCCTCATGCTGAATGAACCACTTTTATATCAGCTTGCCATTACCCTGATTCCGGGTATCGGGGATGTGAACGGGAAAAATCTGGTAGCCTATTGCGGAAGCCCCGAAGCGGTTTTCAACGAGAAAAAATCAGCCCTGATGAAGATTCCCGGCATCGGCACTTCAACGGTCAACAACATCCTTAGCCATCATGTTTTTCAACGTGCCGAAGAAGAGATTTTATTCATTGAAAAGCACAAAATAAAACCGGTATTTTATACCGGCCCTGACTATCCTGCCCGGCTGTTCCAGTGCGATGACGGCCCCATGATGTTGTATTACAGGGGAACGGCAAATTTGAATGCCAAACGGGTTATTGCCATTGTCGGGACACGAAGGGCAACAAATTACGGAAAAAGCAGGTGCGATGAAATTGTAAACTCACTGAAAGAAAAGAATGTATTGGTGGTAAGTGGGCTGGCTTATGGAATTGATAGTTGCGCCCATCGTAAATCGCTGGACTACGGTTTGGAAACCGTTGGCGTTCTGGGTCATGGCCTCGACAGGATTTACCCGGGGCAAAACATGAAACTGGCGGAAAAAATGCTTGAACGAGGAGGACTGCTCACGGAATTTATGTCGAATACAAAACCCGACCGCGAAAATTTTCCCAGACGTAACCGGATTGTGGCGGGCATGAGCGATGCCGTCCTGGTCGTTGAGTCGGGACGAAAAGGTGGCGCCCTGATAACGGCTGAACTGGCCGTTTCATATAACCGTGATGTTTTTGCAGTTCCCGGACGTGTGAACGATGAGATGTCGAAAGGTTGTCATTTCCTGATAAAAACCAACCGGGCAGCTTTGTGTGAAACCGGTGATGATATTGCCTATCTGATGGGCTGGGACGATAAACCCGTGGACAAAAAGCAACAACCCGAGTTGTTTGTCAATTTAACGCAGGAAGAATCTGCAATCCTTGATCTGATCAGGGAATCAAATGAAATTGCCATTGACCAGATTGTGATCAAAAGTGGCTTCTCAACATCCAAAGTAGCCGCTGCCTTATTGAACCTCGAATTTGAGGGAATTGTTCAAAGCCTGCCTGGAAAGCTTTATACACTTTAATCCATCCGCCTCGATATTTTTATCGCCTGGCTGATCAGGATAGCTGCAATCAGGATAAAACCGAGGGAAGTGATGCTGATTAAAACATTGTCGTGGGTGAAGAAGCTGAAATAAAACAGACTGTGGAAAAAAGCAGCAGCAAAAATGGCCGTAAGATCATCAAAAAAAGCAATTTTTTTCAACCTGCCCATACTGACGAAATAACCCATTGTGATGCCAAAAACAATATTGGCAAAAGGGTAGGAAAAAAGGAAAATATAATAATATTCCTTAAATTTTTCGTAAAAAGCAGGTGTTAACCCGATAATTTTATATGCAATCAGAATATCAGCTGCTGTTACAAAACCCAAACCGAGAAAAATCCCGAAAACAACGCCGTCCACGGGCTTTTTTATGGCTGCAAGCTTAGGCAACGCTATCCTGAGGGCAATGTATTTGAAAACTTCCGAGGTGAGTGCAAGGCCGATCACAATATAAAATAACGTCCTCTTCAGCCCATGATAATTGCCATGCCATCTCAGGTCAATCAGGTACTTTGCCGCTACGACAAAAACAACGCTTAACAAACCGAATATCAGAAGGTTGCCTATACTTTTCCAGTTGTTAAAACGGCTGCTGTTTAATAAAATAATACCAATCAAAATCAGCACCGGGGCAACAGCAAATGAAATGTAAACAGTTGCGTTCATAATAGTTATTGTTTTTTGGTTTCTTTGCCAAAAATAAGAAATGTTTGTAATTTTAGTCCCTGCACGAAAATTTTAAAGAAATAATTATGGAAAAAGTCATTGTTCAAAAACTGAGTGAAAGCGAAATTGAAGCACGGGGCATCCGTTCATGGCCGGTGTGGAACAAGGAAATTTCGCGTTTCGACTGGACTTATTCAGGAGATGAAGAATGTTACATTATTGACGGGGAGATTGTCATAGAGACCGATAATGGAAATTATCAGATTAAACCCGGCGATTTTGTTACGTTCAAAGACGGCCTGAAATGTGTCTGGGATATCAAAGTGCCGGTGAAAAAATATTATAATTGTCCATGAGTGGGTTAATACCGGGAAAAGTGTTGCGTTCCACCGGTAGTTGGTATGCTGTATCGGACCCTGACGGAAATGTTGTTGATTGCCGGCTGAAAGGCAGGTTCAGGATAAAAGGGATCCGCACAACCAATCCCGTTGCTGTTGGCGACGAGGTTGAATACAGCCTTGATGAAAACATGGGCTCGGGTGTGATCGTAAAAATCCATGAACGGCACAATTACATTGTCCGAAAAGCCACCAAGCTTTCAAAAGCCGTTCATATTATTGCAGCCAATATTGACCAGGCCGTGGTGATCGCTTCGTTGAACAGGCCGAAAACACCCACGGGTTTCATTGACCGGTTTTTAACCACTGCCGAGGCTTATCACATTCCGTCGGTGGTTGTTTTCAATAAGCATGACTTGTATGATAAGCAGGAAAAGGAATTGCTCGAATATTATGCCGGATCATACAAAATGGCCGGTTACCGGGTTTTGATCACATCCGTTCCTGACAGGCTGCGGCTGGAAGGGTTCAAAAACATGTTGAAAAATAAGGTAAGCCTTTTGTCGGGTCAAAGCGGCGTGGGCAAATCGGAACTCATCAATGCCGTTAATCCTGAACTGAACCTGAAAGTGGGGAAGATTTCCGAGTATCATAAAAAAGGGAAACACACGACCACTTTTGCCGAGATGTTTCCTTTGGGATTTGGCGGTTTTGTTATTGATACCCCGGGCATAAAAGAGTTTGGCCTTGTTGAATTTGAAAAATCTGAGCTGGGACAGCGCTTTCCCGAATTCAGAGAGAGGATGCACAAGTGCCGATTCAACAACTGCCTGCATGTGGACGAGCCCGGCTGTGCCATAATTGATGCCCTGGAAAAGGGAGAGATCAGCCCTTTCAGATATGAGAATTATTTAAAGATGTTAAGTGATTGTTTAACAATAAACGATACATTTATGGGTGGATTTTATAATTCCAATCTCCTCTAAACGTATCACGTTCTAATTTTATACTTTTTAATTCTTTCTCTGTAACTTTCAACCCTTTTTCATATTGACTTCTGTCTGCCAGGGCTTTTACTTTTAATCCCTTTTGTGTGGTAGTATTGGCGATGAGATTAACGATTACCTCTAAACTCTCCAATGGTTTTCCTCGCCAGTTTTTGCTGATGAAAGAAAACAAACGATGTTCTATTTTGTTCCACTTGCTTGTTCCGGGAGGAAAGTGGCACACTTTGATTTCTAATCCCGTCTCTG
>CAJVWU010000007.1 GCA_913009755.1 uncultured Bacteroidia bacterium | reverse complement strand
CTCTGGCAGAAGGTATAAACAGTAAAATCCAAAAGTTTATTTCATCAAACCAAGGTGCCAGAGACAGGGACTTTTTCTTCTTTAGACTCGCTAATTATTTTTCGTAGCACATCAAAATAAAATTTAGCCAATAAAAGCACCTGAAAATTTTCAACTTTTATAAATAGGTTAACCCCCTTGTGTTTTACGACAAATTATTGGACAAATTCAGTCACATGAAAAGCCTGTTCCGGCTTGAGATATTTCCTGAAAGTCATATAGTGAAGGTATAATTGTTTCATAATAATCAGGCATCAACATCACAGGCCCGCTCCTGATCAACCCCGCAGCCATTTCCACATAACGGCATAATTCACTTTCTGGCCATACATTAATATGCCGGTACGGTAAATTCTCCCGGCCATCCAGGTTGTCCCGATGAATCCCAGGATCAGTATGGTTGCCGATAAAGCGATTTCCCAATAAGGCACTCCGAACGGGATGCGCATCATCATAGTGACCGGGGAGGTGAACGGGATCATGGACAGCCAGAAGGATAAATTGCTGTCCGGCTGGTTGACAATGACCCCTGACATCATGACTGAAAAAATCAACGGAATGGAAACCGGCAGCATAAATTGCTGGGTGTCGGCATCCTGGTCAACCGCTCCACCGATGGCAGCGAAAAGTGAAGCATAAAGCAGGTATCCGCCAAGAAAATAAAAAATGAAACTGAATGCCATAGTCTTAAGATCAATGCTGTCAATTATTTCGGCAACCATAGCTAATTTGTTGTTGTCCATTGAGGCAGTACCTGAACTTCCGGTATTCATCATTTGGTTTTGTTCAGTCAGTATGCTGAGGCCCTGAGACATATCGGAACCCGTACCGGTTTGAAAAACGACGAGTAAAAATCCGGTTAAGACGATCCAAAGCATAAACTGGGTAAGTCCCACAAGGGCAATGCCCACAATTTTTCCCATCATCAACTGAAAAGGTTTTACCGAAGAGATGATCACTTCGACAATGCGGTTCTGCTTTTCTTCCATTACCCCTTTTAAAACCTGAGCCCCGAACATAAAAATGAAAAAGTAAATCATGATCCCGGCAAAAATGGACAATCCGACTTCCACTTCGGTATAGCTTTTTTTCTCGCCCCCGCTTTCATCCACACGGATGGTTACCAGGTCAATTTCCGCTTTCGATGATTTGATCACTTCGGGGTCAATACCCTCGGCTTTTAATTTTTCGTTTTCAATGACATTTTTCATCACCGATTTGATGTAAACCATGACATTCAGGCCGGGTTGTTTTGTTGAAAACAATTGCGCCTTCGTAGGCAGGCTTAGCTGTGTCAGCGGGATATAGAGCAGTAAGTCGCCTTTTTTATACAAGGCAACTTCTTTTTCTGAATCAAGGTCTTGATGAACAGGATAAAATTCTATGTTTTTCTGATTTTTGAATTTACCAAGAAATAACCCGGTTTCATCAAGGACAGCCACACGATTCATGGTCCCTTCACTCCATTGGGACAGTATGGCCGGTAAAATGATCATGGCTGCAATCAAAACAGGGCCCAACACCGACATGATGATGAACGACTTCTTTTTTACCCGTGTCAGGTATTCACGTTGTATAATAAGCCTGATCGTGTTCATGGTCTTTTATTCATCTTAACTTGATTTATTTACTTCCTGAATAAATATTTCGTTTACCGATGGCAATATTTCACGGAAGGATACCACTTCTGCCTGTGGTAAAATATTTTTAAGCAGTTCGTTTGCATTGGCGGAATCATCAATCCTGATCTTCGCCAGTCGTTCGTCGTTTTTGCTTTCATTGTCAATCACCTCAAATTGTTGTGTGTTCAGCAACAATTCTTTTGGCGAGTGGTAAACAACTTCAAAAATATTGGACTTAAACCTTTGTTTTATTTCGTGAATTTCCCCGGTAAGGATCATTTTGCTGTTATTGATCAGGGCGATGTGGTCGCATAGTTCTTCAACCGAGGCCATGTTGTGTGTCGAGAAAATGATAGTTGCCCCCTCATCCCTTAGTTTCAGGATTTCTTCTTTGAGCAGGTTGATGTTAATTGGGTCAAATCCGCTGAAAGGTTCATCAAAGATCAGTAATTTGGGACGATGAAGGATGGTAACGATAAACTGTACTTTTTGCTGCATCCCTTTCGAGAGTTCTTCCACTTTTTTGTTCCACCACGCAGTGATCTCAAATTTTTCAAACCAGACTTTCAGTTGTTTTACGGCCTCCTGTTTTGAGAGTCCTTTCAGGCGGGCCAGATAAATTGCCTGTTCGCCCACTTTCATCTTTTTATACAAACCTCGTTCTTCAGGAAGATACCCGATATGCCGGATATCTTCCGGCTTAACAGGATGCCCGTTGAGCAGCACCTGCCCGTTGTCCATAGCCGTAATCATATTGATGATGCGGATCAATGTGGTTTTGCCGGCGCCATTGGGGCCAAGCAACCCGAAAATGTTTTGTTCGCCAACACTGATGGAAACATTATCGAGGGCTTTGTATTTGGCAAAGGTTTTGGAAACATTGATGGTTTGTAAAGCTGTGGCCATAATTGATTATGAGAAAAACTCCCTCATCCTTTCAAAATAACTTTTGTCTTTGGAAGTAGGGTTGGGTTTAAAATTGGGTGATTTGCTCAGTTTTTCGAGAATTATTTTTTCTTCTTTACTCAGGTTTTTTGGTGTCCAGATATTTACGTTCACCAACAAGTCGCCTCTTCCGTAACCATTCACATCGGGAAGTCCCTTGCCTTTCAGTCGTAACACCTTACCGCCTTGTGTGCCGGGAGTTATCTTAATCCGGGCTTTGCCGTCAACGGTAGGGACATCTTCATTTGTACCCAACGCAGCATCCGCAAAACTGATATAGAGGTCATAAAGCAGGTTGATTCCATCACGGATTAAATCAGGGTGATTTTCTTCTTCGATTACTACCAGCAGGTCGCCGGGGATGCCCCCCCTTGCAGCGGCATTTCCTTTTCCGCTGATGGACAGTTGCATGCCTTCGGTAACGCCGGCAGGTATTTTAAACGAAACGACCTCTTCCCCTCTTACAATACCATTTCCATGGCAAACAGGGCATTTGTGGGTAATGATCTCGCCGGTTCCACCACACTGCGGGCAGGTGGAAGAGGTTTGCATTTGTCCGAGGAAAGTATTGGTAACACGGGTTACCTGTCCTCGCCCGTGGCAGGTGGGGCAGGTTGATTTGCTGCTCCCTTTTTCGGCACCGGAGCTGTTGCAGGCAGTACAAGGAACATATTTGTTGAGTTTAATCTTCTTTTCAACACCATGGGCAATTTCGTACAAACTCAACGTAACTTTAACCCTGAGGTTTGATCCGCGGTTCACACGATGCCCTCCCCCTGATCTTCCAAAAGAGTCGCCAAATCCCCCAAAACTTCCAAAATGCCCTCCAAAAATATCGCCGAAAGATGAAAAAATGTCTTCCATACTACTGAAACCGCTAAAGCCACCACCCGAAGCACCACCTACCCCGGCATGGCCAAACTGGTCATACCGGCTTCTTTTCCGGTCATCGCTTAATACTTCATAAGCCTCGGCAGCTTCCTTAAATTTTTCTTCCGACTCGCTGTCTCCCGGGTTTTTGTCGGGGTGATGCTTCAACGCCATCTTGCGATAAGCCTTTTTTAATTCATCCTTTGAAGCATTTCTCGAAACGCCCAAAATATCGTAATAATCCCTCTTTCCCATTTTAAAATTTTATTCGGTGGCTTTTTTATTGCCCTACAATAACTTTCGCATGACGTATTATGGAACCATTGAGCAGATAACCCTTCTGAACCACATCAACAACTTTTCCTTTCATATCTTTTGAAGGGGCGGGGATCTGGGTAATGGCATCATGAAAATCCGTATTAAATTCCGTTCCTTTCGATTCCATCGGCTCAAGGCCCTTTTGTTTTAAAAATATAAAAAGTTTATTGTAAATCAGTTCAATACCTTTTATGGTTTCATCATCAGCCCTGCGTTCATTTAAATTTTGTAAAGCACGCTCAAAATCATCCAGCACCGGAAGTAATCCCTCAATCACTTCTTTTGATGCTGTTTTGATCAGTTCAAGTTTTTCAGCATTTGTCCGTTTCCGGTAATTGTCGAAATCTGAAAACAAACGCAGGTATTTATCATTCAATTCAGCGAGCTGTTCTTTCAGTCCGGCTATTTCTTCAGACTTGGTTTTCTTATGTTTCTTTTGCACCTGATGTTTTTCCTGCTCCATTGTTTTATCCTCGTGATCAGGTGGTTCCTGATTGTTTAAAGCTTTCTCATCCTGTTGTATATCTTTCTTTTCGTTTTGTTTCATTTTTTTCAGGTTATTGATTAAAACCATTCCCAATTAACAAATTATTTGCCAACCAATGATTACAGCCAAATTGGCAGAAGAAGAATTAATTTTTTATTGATCGGGAATCAATAAAATTTTCTGCAAAATTAATGTCTTTTACAGAACTATAAGCCAAATAAAAAGTTAGAATATTGTATAAATTTATTCTGGTAACAAAGGTTGGTTTTATTTAATTGTCACAATGAGAAGATCAATCAGGTGAATTAAGGCAAACGATAACAATTATAGTAAAAGCCTGAAGATGTTTACCAAACAATCAGATAGAGCCTGCTGAGAAGTATCCTGAGGCCCACGCCGCCAAAAACGGCGAGAAGCAGCAGGACATAAGAAACCCTGACATGTCTCTTTTCTTCATCAAACAGTATCTTTTCATACTGGTTGGCCCTCAGAAAGGTCAATGTAAGCAAGGCGCCCAGGCTGATCCAGCCATACCTTTCCTGAAAAAGTACGGTAGGGTAAAAATAGGTTATGATCAGTATGGTGCCGAGGATGAAAGGGACAATAATCTGGGCAGTAAAAAAGAAAGGAAAATTGTTTTGGTCAAGTTTCTGAAAATAGGAATTTGCCGAATGGGCTACCGGTTTTGCCATCAACAACCCGGTACTGAGCAGGCCGAAAAAGCCAATCAGGGCAACGATCAGCTTTTGGGTATCGGTAAAATACATCCAGTTAAATACATGCCCTACCCCCTTTTTAAAGATATTGCCAATCATCAGTCCGCCAAAAACATAATTAAATGCCAACAGGACAAACCACAGGAAAAATATTTTAACCGGTGCCTGTTCTTCGTGCAATGAATAATACCCGATCAGGGCAATAAAACCGAATAAAAATATAAGTACCGGCCCGGAGCTGTAAATCAGTTTCACAGCATCGGCCGTCCATTCGTAAGGTTCCAGGTGATAATAGATCAAACAGTAATTAAAACTCAGGTCGTAGTTGAACATCCCGGCAGAAAAGATAGTTGCCATGTGGTTCATGTAAAAAATAAACAGGTAGGCCAGCACAAACCCCGAAGTCGAATTGATTACAATTATCCAGAAGTTTTTGTGGGTTAGTGCGTTTGATGCTTTCATGAAACCAGGTCAGTAAAAAAAAGATTTCTGCTTTGTTAAAAAATGGGACTTACGTTTAAGAAACGGTTTGTTCTTTTAGTTTTTCAGAATATTTATGATTTTCAAGTTTCCGTTTTACGTTGCTAAATGCTTTTACGGTATAATCCACATCTTCCAGGGTATGCACCGCTGTAGGTATCAGCCTGAGAAGGATCGTATTTTTAGGAATGACAGGATAAACAACAATCGAACAGAAAATATTATAATTTTCACGAAGGTCATACGTTATCTGTGTGGCTTCCCCTATTGAGCCACTTAAAATTACAGGGGTAACCGGTGATTCCGTATTACCGAGGTTAAGGCCTTTTTCACGAAGCCCTTTTTGCAGGGCATTCACAACTGTCCAGAGTTTTTCACGATGTTCGGGCTCGTTTTTAAGCATTTCCAGCCTTTTCATCGCGCCAATCACCATAGGCATAGGCAACGATTTGGCAAATATCTGCGAACGCATGTTGTATTGCAGGTATTTAATGACTTTTTTGTCGCCGGCCACAAATCCACCAATACCGGCCATGGATTTTGCAAATGTCCCGAAATACAGGTCAACCTGATCCTGAACCCCAAAATGCTCATCGGTTCCGGCACCTGTGGGGCCCATGGTTCCAAAGCCGTGGGCATCATCCACCAATATCCTGAAATTAAATTTCTTTTTCAGTTTTACGATCTTATCCATCTTTCCCAAATCCCCCGACATGCCGTAAACCCCTTCGGTAATGACCAGAATACCGCCTCCGGTTTTATCAACCAACCTTGTCGCTCTTTCCAGTTCCCTTTCAAGTTTTGACATCTCATTATGGGGGTAAACAAAACGTTTCCCGAAATGCAGGCGCATACCGTCAATAATGCAGGCATGGGCTTCCGAATCGTAAACAATCACGTCTTTACGGTCAACCATTGCGTTGATGATGGAAACCATGCCCTGGTAACCGTAGTTCAACAGGTAAGCCGCTTCACGGCCAACAAAACCGGCCAGTTCACGTTCCAGTTCCTCATGATATTTAGTATGCCCCGACATCATGCGTGCCCCCATAGGATAAGCCAGTCCCCATTGGGCTGCCGCTTCCGCATCAACTTTGCGCACATCGGGATGGTTGGCCAGCCCCAGGTAATTGTTCAAACTCCAGACGAGCCGTTCTTTGCCCTGAAAAATCATTTTATTTGAAATGGGACCTTCCAGTTTTGGAAACATATAATACCCCTCCCCCTGAAGGGCATATTTGCCAAGCGGACCCATGTTGACAACACATTTGTTAAAAACATCCATTTTATTCAGCTTTGATTTGTGGCTGCAAAGGTAGATAAATTCATGAATTTGGCAAGGTTGACAACCGGTCGGATAAAAGAAATAACTAACAACCGTTTAAATGATAATAACATGATAAACAAGTTTTTATAGAATTGGATACCTGTTTTGATAATAAAATGCGATGCTATTTTATTTATTTATTTCAAAAGGTTGCGGCAGTGATAATAAACCGTTGAGAAAATCGTTTTGAACTTCAATAAATTGTTTTACTTTTGCCGCATGTTTAAAAAGCTACAATTATCTGCGTTAATTATTGGTTTATTGGCCGTTAGCTTTGGTTGTAATAACTTCCAGAAAATACTAAAAACGGCTGACAACGATTCCAAATATGAAACGGGGATGGATTTGTATGAAAAAGGCGATTTCAATAAAGCTTTACAGTTTTTTGATTTGCTCAGGGCAATTTACCGGGGAACCGATAAAGGTGCCAAACTGACTTATTATACGGCCAACTGTTATTATCAAACGAAAAACTATACGGTAGCGGGGTATTATTATAAACAATATACTCAGATGTATCCACGGAGCGAATACGCACAGGAATGTTCTTTCCTGGCGGCTTATTGCAGTTTTTTGAATTCGCCCAGACCGGGTCTCGATCAGAGCAGTACTTATCAGGCGTTGAGCGAGTTACAGCAGTTTATTGATGCTTATCCCAAAAGCAAACAGGTGAAAGATGCCAACCAGTTGATGGACAAACTCCGTGCAAAACTGGAAACAAAAGCTTACAACATCAGTAAGCTTTATTACCGTATGGGGGATTATCAGGCTGCCATTACTTCTTTTGAAAACCTGATGGACAATTATCCCGATTCGGATTATCAGGAAGATGTGCTTTACTACATCGCCAAGGCCTATTTTTTGTATGCCGAGAAAAGTATTTATCAAAAAAAAGCTGAACGGTATGAAAAAACCGTTGAAGCCTATAACAACCTTTTGTACTTTTACCCTGAAAGTAAGCATCTTAAGGATGTAAAGGGTATTAACGAAGAAGCGAGAAAACATTTGAACAATAAATAAAAACAGATGGATTATAAGAAGGTAAAAACAGAAACTACAGCCGTAACTCGTCGCATATCCGACTTTTACGAGCAAACGGGAAACATTTATGAAACAGTGGTCGTATTGTCAAAACGGGCCAACCAGATTGGGCTTGAACTAAAGGAAGAACTCAACCAGAAGATTGAAGAATTTGCCCCTGCCAGCGATAACCTGGAAGAAATATTTGAGAACAGGGAGCAAATTGAGATCGCCAAATTTTATGAACGGCTGCCCAAACCCACACTCATTGCCGTTGATGAATTTTTACATCACAAAATTTATATGAGAAACCCGCACAAAGAAGCCGGCGGATTTTAATGGTTCCCCCATGTTGAAAGGGAAAAAAATACTGATCGGGATTACCGGGGGCATAGCTGCTTACAAAATTCCATTTCTGGTCCGTTTACTAAAAAAGTCAGGGACAGAAGTTCAGGTAATGCTCACCCCTGCCGCCCGTGATTTTGTCACGCCGTTAACACTTTCAACGCTTTCGCAGCGGCCCGTGCTCATTGATTTTTTCAATAAAGATGACGGTAGCTGGAACAGTCACATCGAGCTTGGATTATGGGCCGACCTGTTGCTTGTTGCACCGCTTACGGCCAATACCCTGGCTAAGATGGCTTCCGGGATAGCCGATAACCTGTTGCTGACAACCATCCTGTCGTCGCGCTGCCCGGTCTTGTTTGCCCCGGCCATGGACCTTGACATGTACCAACACCCGGCTACGATAGAAAACATTAAAAAGCTAAAATCATTCGGATACCGGATGATTGAACCCGTCAAAGGGGAACTGGCCAGCGGTTTAACAGGTGTAGGCAGGCTGGAAGAACCTGAAAAGATACTGGAAGTCATAAAAGATGCGTTAAACCCCAAAAGTGTTTTTCGTGGAAAGAAAGTGCTGGTGTCGGCAGGCCCTACTTACGAACCGGTTGACCCGGTCAGGTTTCTCGGAAACCATAGCACGGGAAGGATGGGAATTGAAATGGCCACTGCATTTGCCGGGCTGGGCGCCGAAGTGAACCTGGTTTTGGGGCCTTCCGGGCTAACAACAGATGATCCTTCAATCAAAGTTTACCCGGTAACGACTGCCGAAGAAATGTATGACCGTTGCATGGGTATCTTTCCTGAAAGCGATATAACCGTGATGGCTGCCGCTGTTGCAGATTTTACCCCGGCAAATCCGTCGGAACTTAAAATAAAAAAGGAAACAGGAAAGGCTAACATTGACCTTGTTCCTACAAAAGACATATTGGCTTCAATGGGTTCGGAAAAAAAGCCGGGCCGGATATTGGTCGGCTTTGCACTTGAAACGGATAATGAACGAAGCAATGCCAAAAAAAAACTGCAAAATAAAAACCTTGATCTTATCGTTCTCAATTCTATGAAAGACAAAGGTGCCGGTTTTGGGTATCAAACCAATAAAGTGACCCTCATATCCGCCAATGGAACTGAAAAGGAATTTCCTTTAAAATCAAAAAAGGAAGTTGCCCGCGATATTCTGTTGGCGATCGAAGCCCTTTTATAATTTGAATTGCCTGATGAAAAAGATTGTTGTAATTTTCTTTGCCCTTTATTTGTTTACCCCCCTTTCCGGCCAGGAATTGTTGGTTGATGTCCAGATACAGCATCAGCAAATACAGGGTGTTGATGCTTCCGTTTTTGATGAAATGCAAAAATCCATCTCCGATTTTCTGATCAACAGGAAATGGACGGACATTAATTTTCAGATCGAAGAACGTATTCATGCCACCATGGTATTTACCTTTAATAATGCCAAACAGGGCGGTGATAAGTTTTCGGGACAATTGAATGTTGTCCTGCAACGTCCGGTGTTTGGTACCGATTACAATTCTGTTCTGCTTAATCTGGTGGATAAGGACATAGATATCAGCTATATGCCTTTTCAGACCATGAATTATTCGGACAATACCTTCACCGACAACCTGACTTCCCTGCTGGCTTATTACGCTTATCTTATGATTGGTGTTGAAATGGATTCCTTCTCTTTGTATGGAGGGGCACCCTATTACGAAAAAGCGCTGGCCGTGACCCAGAGTGCACAAAATGCAACCTATCAATACAAGGGATGGCAGGCAATGGAGGGCCCGAAAAACCGTTACCACCTGATTGAAACTCTGCTGAACTCTTCCTATCAGCCCATCCGGGATTTTCTTTATTCGTATCACCGCCTCGGGCTGGATATGATGGCGGATAATCTGGATAGAGGGCGTCAGACGATAACGGCTTCACTTGAAGATTTTAAAAAAGTATTTGATAAACGTCCGAGTCTGTATTTGTTGCAGGTTATGCTGGAAACCAAACGGCAGGAGATCATCAATATTTATTCGGAGGCCACACCTGCTGAAAAAGTGGCGATGCTGAACATCATGAAAGAAGTAGACCCGCCTTATGGCTCCCGCTATGAACAGGTGATGAAGTAAGTTTTTCAAAAAAACTTTTTTCGTAACAGAAGCCGGCCAAGCACAGCGTCGCGGCAGCACCTTTTAATTGTACCTCACACGGTATAAATCAGGACATTTTAATTTTTAAAGTGTTTAACCCGCTTGTACAATGCAATTTTCCAGGGAAATGCCATACTATAATAAATTCTTTGGAAGCCGTTTTGACGGATGAGTTTGTCCATCATTTTTTCCGAATGGATTTGGGTGCGGAAAGGGTTCTTTGTAATTTTAAAATACAAGTGGGCCATTTTGTTGACTGCTTTCGCCACGGCTCCGTCCAGCGGATAGACCAGGCCGTAATACTTTTCGGATTTAGCAGTTGAATGACGGATTAAGTCCTCAACCTGAGGATAGCAGCAAACTACTTTTTCCAGAGTTACAATGTCGTGTTTTTCGATATCCTGATGGCAATCAATAAAATCGGCATAAATATGTCGGGTTTTTTCGTCAAGGTTTTCCTGTTTTGCCAATTGCCGTGCGGCAGTAATGTACGCTTGCGAAGCATCAACATCCGTGGCCTGCGATACGCCTTTTTTTAATAATTCGATTTGAATAACGCCGACCCCTCCGCCAATATCAAGTAACGACAAACCGGTCAGATTCTCTTGTTCCAGCGCATTTAACAGTTGTATCGTGGTTTTGTTAGGGCCTTTTTTGTTGTAGTGTTTCAGATTTTTCATCGCTTCTTTTTTATTAAAGATGTTTTCTGATCCGATACAATGTGCACAAGTCATAATGAGTATTTTAAATGATTTAGGTGCACAAAAGTAAGACATATCTCCATGATGTGCCGTCCTGAAGCCGCTATTCAATTTTAATTACCATTTTTTTATGATTTTGGTTTAAATTTGCCGGATACATCGTTTCCCAAATGGTATGTTGAAATCCTTTTCCATAAAAAATTATGCGCTGATTAAAGACCTGCACATCAGCTTTCCGTCAGGGTTTAGTGTGATAACAGGTGAAACGGGCGCCGGAAAGTCAATCTTGCTGGGGGCTTTATCGCTGCTGATGGGCAAGCGTGCAGATTACGGGGTGCTGATGGACAAAGGGAAAAAATGTGTAGTGGAAGGGGTATTTGGGATAGATGATCTGAACCTGGAGGATTTTTTTAAGAAAAATAATCTGGATTATGAAGCGGAAACCATCCTTCGCCGCGAGATCATCCCTTCGGGAAGGTCACGGGCTTTCATCAACGACACACCGGTAAACCTTGACATTCTGAAAATGCTGGCTGCCAATTTGGTGGATATTCATTCACAACATGAAACGTTGGAATTATCGAAAACGCGGTTTCAGTTGAATGTGCTGGATGCCTACATTGACAAACCGGAAATACCTGCTTCTTATTCTGATATTTTTAACAGGTTGAAATCAGTTACAACCCGTCTTGAAAAGATGATTGCTGAAAATGAGCAGATCAGGCGCGATGAGGATTATTTCCGGTTCCAATACAATGAACTGGCAGCGGCCGGGCTTGACGAAGAAGAACTTGGCAAGCTGGAAGAAAGGGAAAAGTTCCTTTCCCATGCCGAGGAGGTGACGCGCGCCATTTCAAAGGCAAACGGACTGATGAATGAAAATGAACTGACTGTTTCGGGATTGCTCATGCAATTGCTGGATTCCTTAATGCCCGTAAGTGATTATTTCCCCCGTATCCGCGAACTTGTTGAAAGATTGAACAGTGCACAAATAGAGTTGAATGACATTGCTTCTGAAATATCGGGGCTGGGAGCGGAAACGGATTTTGACCGGGACGAACTGGAGCAGGTGACCGGAAGATTGAACACCATTTATCATCTTCAGCAAAAACATCATGTTAACAGCATAAAAGAGTTAGTAGCTTTGAAAGAGGAATATGCCTCGAAACTGAACGGCATTATCCTGAATGATGAAAATATTAAGAAACTCGCCAAAGAAAAAAAACAGCTTGAAAAGGAAGCATATCGTTTGGCAGGGGCGCTAACGGAGGTCAGGTTGTCCGGTGGCAATAAGTTAGCTGAAGCGGTTACCGGACTTTTGCACCAGTTGGGAATGAAAGAGGGTGTTTTTAAAGTGAATATTGAAAAGTACGACACACTGACATCATGGGGGCAGGACAAAATAACTTTTCTTTTTACTGCCAATAAAGGAAGCGATATGAAACCCGTATCTGCCATTGCTTCCGGGGGAGAGCTTTCGCGGCTGATGCTGGCCGTAAAATCACTGATCACCCGGAAACAACTTTTGCCTACGGTGATCTTTGATGAGATTGACGCAGGTGTATCAGGGGATATTGCAGGAAAAGTCGGCAACATCATCAAAAATATGTCGCTGCACCATCAGGTGATTGCCATCACGCATCTTCCGCAAATTGCCGCCAAAGCCGACCAGCATTACAAGGTTTATAAAGAGACCACCAGGGAAACTGCCCAGACAAAAATTGCCAAACTGGATGATGGGGGCAGGGTGGAAGAGATTGCCGGCATGTTGAGTGACGAAAAAGTATCAAAGGCAGCGGTGGACACGGCAAAGGAATTGTTGACGCAATGATAACCGGAGTTATGGTACCGGAGACCGGAACCGGGCACCTCCCCCGTTGTTGGTATCCTTACTACTAACCTTGTTTTACCTTCATTAATAACGATTTTCTCATTTCATCAGAATAGAAAAACAGCGTATTTACCCCTCGTTTGTTTTGAACAGCTAACGCAGGGCAGGGAAAGTGGTTCGTAGTAACCGACAGGCTTATTGTTTGCTACTTTAAAACTCTTCAATATTTATAACGGATATAAATAAGGCATTATATATTTAATAGACAATAGTTTACCTCCACCCCCCCTCATCAACACATTTAGAAAATTTGCCGATTAACATTTGACAAAGCACCACTATTATTGTGCATTTATACCAACCAAAGCAGAGCGGGTACTAAATGCAATTTTAGATTGACCGTTTTCTGTTATAACCAACATTATTAAAAAATGAAACTTAAACTTATCAGCTTGCTGGCCTTGATCACAATCGCCCCTCTTATTGTGTATGCTCAATCACAGAATTTAAACCTAAACGATACGAGCTGCTTCCGCATAGGGCCATATTGTGCGTATGTTCGGTCGTTGGCTATGGCTCCTTCAAATAGGGAGGTCATTTATATGGGGGGGGATGTCAGTTTTACAGAATAGAGAAAATGGTAATTTTATTTTTCTTGATTCAATCTATATATATGGCGGACAATCAAATATATATGCTGAACAAATCAATAATGATATATATCCTGATTTAATAGGGCAATATTATGATGGAAACATAAACAATATTGCCTGTGCCGATCTGAACGACGACGGTAGGGACGATATTGTTATTGTAGGACAAAAATCCGCCTGCGCTGACCTTGATGGCAACGGATATAACGATATTGTTACAATCAGGTATCTTTATGCACCAATCCCCAATGTTAACATACTGTTTAATCACGGCAACGGCGTCTTCGGCAACGACCCGGTGACGAAAATTAATCAACCGGAAACCGAAAAACTTACACCGGTTTTAAAATGCTTTCCCAATCCTTTCCGGGATAAAACAACAATAAGATACGTAGTTAAAAGCAAAATGCAAATTCGGGTTGATATTATTGATATGAATGGAAACATTATAAATACTCTGACAAATAAAATGCAACAATCGGGTGTGTATGAAACAAAATGGAACGGAAAGTCCCTTAACGGAAAGGAGATAAAAGCAGGGGTTTCTGCAACAATACAAAGAATATACGATCATTGATGAAATTCAAAATGCACCGTTGTTATTGTCGTATATTCAGGAGATAGTGGATTTGTCAGGGATTTCGGGGCAATTCATTTTGACAGGGTCCCAGAGTTTGAATATGTTGGAAAAGGTTACTCAATCGCTGGCAGGACGGACTGCTGTATTAAAACTTCTTCCATTGTCGATGGATGAGGTCAGACAGTTTAATGATCTGCCGGAAGAGTTGAATATATTTGAATTGATATTCAATGGGTTTTATCCCGGAAAGTATAATCTTGATATTCATCCCACCGATTTCTTTCTTTCCTGTTTTGAGACTTATATTCAACGTGATGTAAGGCAAATCAAAAATATTTCAAATCTTGAACTTTTTTCAAATTTTATACGGCTTTGTGCAGGAAGAATAGGACAAGTACTTGATTTATCTTCCCTTGCGGCTGATACCGGGGTGAGTGTGAATACAGTAAAAGGATGGTTGTCGGTGCTCCAGGCCAGTTATATTATCGTAATGTTACAACCTTACTATAAAAATCTGAACAAAAGATTGATAAAATCACCTAAACTTTATTTTGCAGATACAGGTTTAGCTTCTTATTTGTTGAATATCAGCAATGCCGACCAACTTCAGAATCATTATTTAAGGGGAGGATTGTTTGAAAATTTCGTGTTGTTAGAGTTGTTGAAAAGCAGATACAACAAAGGGTTGGATAAGAATATTTATTTTTATCGGGACAACAATAAAAATGAAATTGATTTCATTGTTGAGAAAGCTGATAAAGTTGATGTAATTGAGGTTAAGTCCGGTCAAACTTTTTCCGAAGCTTTACTCAAATCACTAAAATTCTGGAAAAGGAACTTTGATGAAATTAATTCAGACACCTATTTGATTTATGGAGGTGACATTACACAGCAATATAAGAATCATAACATTGTTTCCTGGAAGAATATATCCATCCTTTTCGATGGTTAGCTAAACAGCAGGTATGAATGATTTTGCTGTGGTTGTATAGGAAACATATGTTGAATAATTGATTCGTTCATATTAGACAGATCAGCAAAACGATGAAGCTCATGGGTCTGATGGTGATGGTCATCGCCGTTGAGTTCTTCTTTTCCGGCGTAACGCCTTATGTGCAGGCGATGCTTCACTAATGATACTGTCTTTCCTTATCATTTTTCCGGTTCATAACTTTTCAATATTTATAACAAATATAAATAATACTCTATATATTTAATAATCAAAAGAATACCCACCCCCCCCCCGCTCCGAATGCCGAAGGTTCACCGAAGGCATCCCCATTTGCATTTCACCGGTTTTCGTATTATCTTTGGGATTAGTTAACCTGTCGTTGGCCACACCTTAACCAAAAAATTAATGCAATGAAAAAAAATAACAAAACCTTCAATTAATTTTTGGGGCATGCTATTATTGATAACCCTGCTGTGCCTATCGTTTTCAACAGGTGGTAGTAGAAGCCATACACCCTACCCATTGCTGCATGGAGCGTTACAGCGGGCGATATTTATCAGGATGGAGAGAATGATATTGTAGTGGGTCACAAGACTGCCTGGGAACATACAAACCCGACTATTTCAATTTTAAAGAACATTGATAATGGCATATTTGAGATTGTCAATACAACAAAAACATTTTGTGGCTATCAGGAAAATATATTGCTAATTGATATAAATAATGACAGTTACCCTGATATTGTAGCTTTCAGGTCAGATTTTTCATCTGGTGAAGCAGAAAGGTATGTCAGGGTTTTTTATAATTTCCTTGGGCAGTTTAACACTTATCAGGATTTCTCACTTAATAGTAACGATATTTTTTCAAATATTGATTATGGCGATATAAATGGTGATAATGCTTACGACTTAGTAGTTGCTTCAAATCACGGGCAGTTCTGGGGTGTGTTGTACAATGACGGCAACGGCAGTTTTTCCGATCCTGAATACCACTATGTGGGCGACTATCATCCGATGGCAATTACCTGCGGTGACCTGAATGACGACGGCAGGGATGACATTGTAGTGTGCGGTGGGAGTACTGAAGTGTATTTCAGCTACCCCGATGGTTTCCAGTTGCTGACCCTTGAAACCGGTGAGCCAAAAGATGGTGTATCAATTGTTGATTTCGATCTTGATGAGGAAAATGACCTCCTGACTTTTATCGACTATCCGATAGGGAATGTTACCGGTCTGGTAATGTATCAAAACCAGGGGAACAATATACTGGACACACTCGATCAACTTTATTTTTCATTCTCGTCTTCTAATTATTTTGTTACCGATTTCAACAATGATAGCTTAAAGGATATCCTTTTTCAATTAGGTGATTATACAGGCTATGTAATTTATTACAACCAGGGTAATTTTCAACTGGCCGATTCCCAGTTTGTGGCCCTTCCGGAATCTGATCCGCCTGAGGTCTGGCGCAACTGCTATTGTGCGGATATGGATGGCAACGGCTACAATGATATCATTACAGTAAAAACGCTGTATGCATACCTGCCCAACAACCTGGAGATTCTATTCAATGACGGACATGGCCATTTTTTAGAGGATCCGATAACAACTGTGGAAACTCAAAACTCGAAACTCAAAACTCAGAACTTGATTTGTTACCCAAACCCGTTTAGGGACAGGATCACGATTGAATATACCATAAGCAAAAAGGAGATGGTTGAAGTTGGCATTTACAACATGAGCGGCCAAAAGATAAAAACGCTGAACAAAGGAATATTGCAAGCAGGAAAATACACACATACATGGGACGGCACGGATAAAAACGGTAAGGTGGTCAGTTCCGGCATCTATATCATCCGCCTGACTGCCGGCAGGCAAACACATTCGTGCAGGATCATGTATATGAAATAAAAGGAGGCGATGATAATAGGATAATGGTTAATGGTAATATTAGCGTTGGCACTGGTGTGACATTTGAAAAATTTGATAATGGCGATTACTTTTTTGACGGCCTGATGCTTTTTAATAATCAGTTGGTAACTAACCTTAACCAAGTCGCATTCAATCAAACTCGATTATACAATTATGGAGCGGAATTGAACATTAATGATTGTGAATTTTATGACTGCATCGGTATTAATTCCTATTCTGGAGATGTTACTATATCAAATATAGAAGAGGACCATTGCATCAATACCGGTTTCAATTTAACTGATCAAGATGGAGAGCTTTTTAATATAGTAACAATTACAGATTGCTATTTTAAGGGAGATAATACTTTTTATCATAGTGCCGTTAATATTGATAGCTATAGAAATTTTTCAATTGAAAACAATACCATTAACAATTGTTACTTTGGTATGCAGCTTTGGCATTCAGGATGGGGTTTATCTGGCAATCAAAACATTTTTAACAATGAAATATTCAATTGTCAATCATCGGGTATTGAAGCATTTAATTCCCTAGCATCAATTTCTTCTAATTATATCTTCAATAATAATAACGGAATACGCCTATATGATAATGAAGTAAATTACATTACAAACAACGACAGCTACGAAGTTTATGCCTCAGCGGGCAGCTTCCCCTGGTATTTCAGGAACAACGCAATAATTGACGAAGACAACCTCGGCAATCCCGACGACCCGATGGTTTATTATGAACCGCCAAGCGGTGGTTCCCAGCTAATAGACGTAAGATACAATTGCTGGACAAATAACGACAATTTTGACCCCGCTGAGGATTTATATCCTTCGGGATACATGGTCAATCCCACCTGGTGTCCCGGTGGCGGTGGTGAAAAATCAAGTGAAGTGGCCCTGCAAACTTTTTTGGATGGTGAAGAATATTTTAAAAATGAAGAATATGCCGATGCAAAAACGACATTTGAATCGGTTGTTGAACTTTACTCCAAAACGCAATATGCAAGCGCGGCCATGAAAAAGTTATTTGCCCTTGAACACTTTACCGATAATGATTACAGTACCTTAAAACAGTATTACGAAACAAATGATAGTATCCAGGCCGATACCGTTTTAACAAAACTGGCCACCTTTCTATCCAACAAATGTGAAATAGAACTGGAAAACTGGCAAACAGCCATTGACCATTTTGAAGATATCATTGATAACCCCGAAAGTACGGAAGACAGTATTTTTGCCATTATTGATCTGGGTAATACTTATCTACTTATGGGCGACAATACGGGAAGGGGAACAGCCCGTGGCAGGATGTTGCAATATATACCAAAATCCAGGGAAAAATTTGCTGCAAGGCGGAACTACCTGCTTTCTTTACTGCCTGTAGCAAAGACCGGCAAAAACCGGACAACCTGTTTGAAACATTACAGGCAGGGGTATTGTTACAAAATGCCTCCAACCCATTCGCTAATACAACCACCGTAGTTTACAAATTGACTGAACAAAGTGCTGTTATCCTTAAAATTTTTGACCATCTTGGAAGGGAAGTAAAGAGGATAAATGAAAAATCCCAAAATGCAGGGCTGAATAAAATTGAACTGGACATGAACGGTTTGCCGTCAGGTATTTATTTCTATTCATTGTACATCAACGGGCAAGTATCGGATACAAAGAATATGGTGTTATTGTAAGTTTTTCAATTAAATCGGTACTTCGGTATTTTAAAAACAACCTCCTGTGTTCCCTTAAATGTTCAGGAGGTTTTTTCACGTTTCAGGGGTTTAAGGAATAGTTTTTATCTTTGCCGCTTATATCCATTCGAAATAATATCATTATGTCCTATCGTTTACTGGAAGGGAAAAAAGGGATCATCTTTGGTGCCCTTGACCACAAATCAATTGCCTGGCAGGTTGCCGAACGGGCTCATGAAGAAGGAGCTGTTTTCACCTTGAGCAACACACCTGCCGCCATGCGCTTCGGGAAAATAGCCGAACTTGCCGAAAAGACCCATTCCGAAATCATACCTGCCGATGCCACAAATGTTGAGGATCTGGATCATGTTTTTCAACGTTCCATGGAATTGCTGGGCGGGAAAGTTGATTTTGTCCTTCATTCCATCGGGATGTCTCTGAACGTTAGGAAAAAACGGGTTTACAATGACTTGAATTACAATTATCTTGATAAAACACTTGATATCTCCGCCATTTCTTTTCATAAAATGCTGCAGGTCGCTTTTAAAATGGATGCCATCAACGAATGGGGCTCGGTGCTTGCCCTTTCCTATATTGCCGCTCATCGTGTACATTACGGATACAATGATATGGCTGATGCGAAAGCATTACTTGAATCCATCGCCCGCAGCTTTGGCTATATTTACGGCAGGGAGCGCAAGATCAGGGTGAATACCATTTCGCAGTCACCGACGCTGACTACTGCCGGTTCCGGTGTTAAAGGGGTTCAGGGGCTGATGGATTTTACCAACCGGATGTCGCCCCTTGGCAATGCCGATGCCCTGGAATGTGCCAATTATTGTATTGTCATGTTTTCGGACCTGACCAGAAAAGTGACCATGCAGAACCTGTTCCACGATGGGGGATTTTCTAATATGGGAATGAGCCTGCGCACCATGAAGATTTATAATAAGAGCCTGGACGTAGATCACGAGATTGAATAAAGTAAAGGCGGTTTCAACCGCTTTTTTTTGTTCAATCAATTTGCAGTAGTTGATTAGCAGTTATACGGCGGTTGAAACCGCCGTTACAGAGTTGAAACCTCCGTTACATGCCGAGGTCTTTTATTATTCTTTCAATTTTTTTCTCCAGATCATTTGATATTCTTTCAAAATCATCTTTTTGGGGAAGGTGAGCTTTCACCCCGAAATAAAACTTGATTTTAGGCTCCGTACCCGAAGGCCTCACGCTGACCTTGCTTCCATCCTTTGTGATGAATTGCAGCACATTGGATTTGGGTAAGGTGATCTGGCCGGTTTGGCCTGTTTCCAGGTTTTTATCTGTTTCTTCGAGATAGTCTTTTAGGATAACAACAGGTGAGCCATCCAGGTTTTCCGGTGGGTTGCTCCTGAGATTATCCATGATCTGCCGGATTTCTTCGGCGCCGGATTTTCCTTTTCTGACGATGGAGACCAGTTTTTCTTTATACAAGTCAAATTCAAGGTAAATATCCAGTAACAGATCATAAAGTCCAATACCGCGATCAGCAGCCCAGGCCGCTGTTTCTGCGATCATTGAACAGGAAATAACGGCATCTTTGTCGCGGACAAAATCCCCCACGAGGTAACCGTAACTCTCTTCACCGCCGCCGATAAAGGTTTTCTTCCCTTCATACCGTTTGATGATATCCGCAATGTATTTGAAACCGGTCAGTACGTCAAAGTGTTCCACACCGAATTTATCGGCAATGTCGGCAAGCAACTCACTGGTAACAATTGTTTTTACAATAAATTCGTTGCCTGTCAGTTTGTTGTTTTCTTTCCATTTGGTGAGCAAATAGTAAATTAAAAGTGAGGCGGCCTGGTTTCCGTTCAGTAAAACGAGGTCATCCCCTTTGCGGACGGCAATCCCCACCCTGTCGCCATCCGGATCGGTAGCCATAACCAAATCAGCATGTACTGCCTTTGCTTTTTTAATGGCCAGTTCAAGGGCTGCCGGTTCTTCCGGGTTGGGTGACTTTACCGTCGGAAAATTACCATCGGGGACAGCCTGTTCATCAACCAAATATACATTCTCAAAACCAAATTCCCTGAGTGCATCAGGGACCAGGGTAATGCCTGTCCCATGCAGGGAGGTATAAACGATTTTGAAATCTTTCTGCCTTTGAATGACTTCAGGCGAAAGTGACAAAGACCTGACCTTTTCAAGATAAATGCGGTCAATATTTTCGCCGATCATTTCGATCAGTTCATTATTCGCCTCAAATTTTACTTCCGCAATATCTTTGATCTTCTCCACTTCGGCAATCACTTCCTTGTCGTGCGGGCTGATCAACTGTCCGCCATCTTCCCAGTATGCTTTGTATCCGTTGTATTCTTTCGGGTTGTGCGAGGCCGTGATGACGATACCTCCCTGGCATCCCAGTTCACGAATGGCAAAAGACAATTCCGGTGTTGGTCGCAGGCTGTCGAAAAGGAAAACTTTGATGCCGTTGGCCGAGAAGACATTGGCCGTAATCCGGGCAAAGTAATCGCTGTTGTTCCGTGAATCGTGGGCAATGGCCACCTTGATTGGTGCCCGGTTGGGAAAATTCTTTTTCAGGTAATTGGCAAATCCCTGCGTTGCCGCACCCACCGTGTATTTGTTCATCCGGTTTGATCCTGCACCCATGATGCCGCGCAGGCCACCGGTACCGAATTCCAGGTCGCGATAAAATGATTCCACCAGTTCCTCCGGGTGGTTTTCCATCATATTACGGATGGCTTTTTTGGTTTCTTCGTCATACCGGCCTTTAAGCCAACGGTTGGCTTTGTCAAGTACGCTCTGATCAATTTGAGTGTTCATTTTTTCTTTATTTGTTGGGTTCACAAATTAATACTTTAATCGTTTTTCAGTTTGTTTATAACTATAGACAGGCTGTCGCGCCAGTAAGGTATATGGATATTAAAATCATGTTTTATTTTCCTCTTGTTCAGTACGCTGTAAAACGGGCGACTGGCTTTGGTGGGGAAATCTTTTGTTTCGATGGGCATCACTTTGCAACCGAAACCGCTTTCATCCACAATGGCACGGGCAAAATCATACCAGCTTGTTACCCCTTCGTTGCTGAAATGATAAACCTGTTTGTCTGGTTTTAAATTCTTTGAACCGATGATCTCCAGGATGGCTTTGGCCAGATCGCCTGCGTATGTCGGTGTTCCCACCTGATCGGCAACCACATTAAGCATATCCCGTTCTTTTGCCAGGCGTAGGATGGTTTTGACAAAGTTATTTCCATAACCCGAATACAACCACGAAGTTCGGATGATGATGGCATCAACCGGGCTTTCCAAAACGGACTCTTCCCCTTTCAATTTCGACAGCCCATAAACCGATTGCGGGGAGGTGGGATCGGTTTCTGTGTAAGGTTTATAATTTTTCCCGTTAAAAATATAATCGGTCGAAATATGAATAAGGAAAGTCTTTTTCCCGGCAAGGATATGTGCCAGATTTTTTACTGCCGTGAAGTTGACAGCCATGGCTTTGCCATCCTCATCTTCCGCCTTGTCCACTGCGGTGTAGGCAGAACAATTGATGCAAAAGTCAAAATGTTTTTGACGGAAATAACCCTTTACAGCTTCTGAATCTGTCAGGTCGAGTTCATCAATATCAATGAATTTGAATTGATAATCCGGGTATTCCGGTGATAAATCCCTGATCTCTGAACCTAACTGGCCGTTGCTTCCGGTAATTAGGATGTTTTTCATAACTCCTTCAGTAGTTGGTCAAAATAGCTGATTGTTTTGACAAGCCCTTTTTCAAGCGGGATTTTTGGTTCCCATCCCAGCTCTTTTTTTGCCAGGGTAATGTCGGGTTGCCGCTGCATGGGATCATCTTCCGGTAAAGGTCTGAAAATCAGTTTTGATTGGCTGTCTGTCAGTTCAAGGACTTTTTCAGCCAGTTCAAGTATGGTAAACTCTCCCGGATTTCCCAGGTTGACCGGGCCTATGAATTCTTCGCGTGTATCCATCAGGCGGACAAATCCTTCGATCAGGTCGTCAACATACTGGAAACTGCGGGTTTGATTCCCGTCGCCATAAATCGTGATATCCTCACCTTTGAGCGCCTGCACGATGAAATTGGAAACCACCCTGCCGTCGTTGGGGTGCATGTTTGGTCCATAGGTATTGAATATCCGGGCTATCTTAATGCGCACATTGTTTTGTTCGTGATAGCTCATATACAACGTTTCGGCCACGCGTTTACCTTCGTCATAACACGACCTTTTCCCGATGGGGTTTACATGGCCCCAGTAATCTTCTTTTTGAGGATGGACCAATGGGTCGCCATACACTTCGCTGGTGGAAGCCTGAAGGATTTTAGCTTTGATGCGTTTAGCCAGCCCGAGCATATTGATGGCACCCATCACCGAAGTTTTTACGGTTTTAATGGGATTGTATTGATAGTGAATGGGGGAGGCAGGGCAGGCCAGGTTGTAGATTTGGTCCACCTCGATGAAAAAAGGCATGGTCACATCGTGGCGGATCACCTCAAAATAAGGGTTATCCATCAGATGGACGATGTTGCGTTTCATCCCTGTAAAGTAATTGTCGAGGGAGATCACCTCGTGCCCGCCGTTCAGCAGCCGTTCACACAGATGTGATCCCAAAAATCCTGCTCCGCCCGTGACTAAAATCCGTTTCATTTGTTAATATGTTTTACGCAAAGGCGTCAAGACGCAAAGAAATGTATTTTAACTTTCTTCGGTATGTCAGCACCATTTGCCATGGGTTATTCATGTTTAAAAAATTATTCGCCGCCAATGCCGATCCCAAAATAGCGGAATCCTTCATTTTTCATTTCCGATTTGTCATAAATGTTCCTTCCGTCAAAAATAACAGGTTTTATCATGAGTTTTTTCATGATCTTGAAACTCGGAAATTTAAATTCCGGCCATTCGGTGATCAAAAACAAAGCATCCACCTCTATCAGGGCTTCGTACTGGTCATTTACAAATTCGATCTTGTCGCCGAATATCCGTTTGGCTTCATCCAGGGCCACGGGGTCGTAAGTTTTCACTTTGGCACCGGCTTCCAGTAATTTGTTGATGACCACCCTCGAAGGTGCTTCGCGCATATCGTCTGTCTGCGGTTTGAATGCCAGCCCCCATAAGGCGAAAGTTTTGCCTTTCAGGTTGCCGTCAAAATATTTCATGGCTTTCCCGAAAAGGATGGATTTCTGCCGTTCATTGACATCTTCAACGGCTTTGAGTACGGCCATATCGTAGCCATGCTGATGGGCAGTTCTGATCAGGGCTTTCACATCTTTTGGGAAACAGGAGCCGCCGTAACCTGTCCCGGGATAAATAAAGTATCTGCCGATGCGCGGGTCGGAGCCAATCCCTTTTCGTACCATGTTGACATCGGCACCTGCGATCTCGCACAGATTGGCAATGTCGTTCATGAAACTGATCTTGGTGGCCAGCATGGCATTGGCGGCATATTTGGTCATTTCGGCCGAAACGATATCCATCATGATGACCGGGTGTCCGTTCATGGTGAATGGCTTATAAAGCCGCTGCATCAGGTTCCGGGCTTTGTCGGAATCAACGCCAACAACAATACGGTCCGGTTTCAGGAAATCATTTACGGCATCACCTTCTTTCAGGAACTCGGGGTTGGATGCCACATCAAATGTGAAATCAGATTTTCTTTTATCGAGAGCCTCTTGGATCGCTTTCCTTACTTTTTCTGCCGTACCGACCGGGACCGTACTTTTGGTAACAACCAGTATATAATCGTTCATGTGTTCACCCACCTCACGGGCCACATTCAGCACATATTGAAGATCGGCGCTGCCATCTTCATCAGGGGGTGTGCCTACCGCGCTGAAAACAACGCTGACCTCCTCCAGCGATTCGGCAAGATTGGTACTGAAATGTAACCGGCCTTTTTCAAGGTTTCTGTGGACAATTTCTTCAAGGCCCCGTTCGTAAATGGGGAGTTTACCCTGTTTCAGGTCCCTGATCTTTTTTTTGTCAATGTCAACGCAGGTAACATCCAGGCCGACTTCGGCAAAACAAGCACCCGACACCAGTCCGACATATCCTGTGCCTACAATTACTATTTTCATTCAGCAATTATTTTGTTTAAGATTAGCAGTTTGTTTATTAAGCTGGCAAAGGTATTAAATCATTGGGAAAAAAAGAATTGATTATCCACGCGGCAGGAACAAAACTCCTTGTCAATAAAGCCGGCGATGGAATAAGGGGATTTTTATCTCAACTCTTTTCCATAGTACCGCTGCAAAAACCTCTTAAAAAACACATCGTAAACGGTATAGCCATCATTTGTTAAACAGATGATCTCTTTGCTTTCAAGGGATTTTAATGCTTGTGCAACCGAAGAAACGGAAGGAAGCCTGTGTTTTAAAATAAAATCAATTGCAGTTGGTTTTTTTATAATGCCTTCATTGGCAACGGCTATTGCAACCTTTCGCTGGTTTTCAGGGAGTAAGCGGAGTGAATTTTGATAGTCGGCTTTTCTGTTCTCAATTAAATCATCTGTTATTGTATATGCCTGTGGTAACTCCAGTTTATTTTCTGTTTCCGAAAATGCATAATTGCAAACAACCTGGGTGTAATAGGTGTAAATTTCCGAGAAGTCGAGTAAATGGATTCATTGCTGTTTTTGTTCAAAGATAAGAGATTACATAATATATGCTACATGGTTTATGTGTATTTATATCGGTTTTTTATGTAGCATATATTATGTCTGCCCGGTCATCCTGCATGTACAAATGCAATGGATGGAAAACTTGAGCCGGCAGAGGGCTGATCCGACGGGTAGTTTCAGTCCCGGCGGATATTCGTTGAGCACCCAAACTGGTTCAAGTCTTGCGTGCCGCCCTGCGGGGTGGCTGACTTGGACCAGAGCTAATACCTCAAAAACTTCATTACGGCTTAATTTTCAAAGATAAAGAACTTAACTTAATTGGCTTTGTTTTTCCCGGTAATAATAGTTTGCGGTGTCTATCTTCGCACCGGTCTCGCCTGCCCACAGGCCGGGCGGGAAGACTGGCGCGAGGGGGGAGGACAATTGTAAGAGCCGGAGGAATTCGATAAACCATTTACTTCAGCCACCGGTCCAGCCAGTCGAAAAAGACGCGCTGCCACAGGATGGCGTTTTGCGGGTGCAGCACCCAGTGGCTTTCATCGGGGAAGTAAAGGAATTCTGCAGGAACCCCTTTTAAGATGGCTGCATTGAAGGCAGACATCCCCTGAGAATAAACGATCCGGTAATCCCTTTCGCCGTGAATAATTAGGATGGGGGTGTCCCATTTGTCAACAAACAGATGCGGTGAGTGGGCATAACTTTCCTGTGCCACTTTGTTGTTCTTGTCCCAGTAAGGCCCGCCGACATCCCAGTTTTCGAACCACATTTCATCGGTTTCAAGATATTGGGCTTCTTCATTAAACACGCCGTCGTGGGCGATGAATGCTTTAAACCTGTGATCGTGGTGTCCGGCGAGGTAATAAACAGCCCATCCGCCGGCACTGGCACCTACAGCACCGAGGTGATTTTCATCTACATACGGTTCTTTGGCCATTTCGTCAATGGCAACCAGGTAATCATCCATACTTTTGCCGTGATAATCACCGCTGATCTCTTCCTGCCATGCCTGTCCGAAACCCGAAACGCCTCTCCTGTTGGGTGCTACGATGATGTAATCGTTGGCGGCCATGATCTCATAATTCCAGCGGTAATGGAAGTTCTCGCTCAGGGGTCCCTGCGGTCCGCCTTTGCAGTATAAAAGGGTAGGATATTTCCGGTCAGGATCAAAATGCGGGGGATAGATGATGAGCGTCAGCATATCCTTGCCGTCTTTGGTTTTCATCCACCGTTCTTCCACTTTGCCCATGGTGAGCTTGTTGAGCAACCCTTTGTTGGTAAAGGTGATTTGTTTTTGCTTACCGTCGGCAATGCTTACGGCATACAGTTCGGTAGGCATCTGTATGGAATTTCTGGCGCCGATGAGTGTGTCGCCCGCAAAAGCCACACGCTTGTAATCGTGCATGCCTTTGGTCAGCTTGTCAATGGTGTTTTTATCCACATTGTATCTGTATATCTGGAAACGGCTGTGCCAGTCGCTGGTGAAAAAGACTGATTTACTGTCATCAGACCAAATCAATCCGTAAACATTCTGGTCAAAACCCTTTGAACCGTAAATTTTCTCTCCTGTTTTCAGGTTCATCAGGAACAGACGGTTTTGGTCCGATTCATATCCGTTGCGCTTCATGCTCTCCCAGGCAAAATATTGGCCGTCGGGTGAAAATACGGGACCCACATCGAAACCCATCATGCCTTCGGTCATATTTTTTGTCTTTTTGGTTTCGATATTGTAAAAATAGATGTCGGAATTGGTGGAAAGCGTAGCCGCCTTTCCGGTGAGTTTTTTGCAGGTGTAAGCAATAGTTTTACTGTCGGGGCTCCAATTGACCTGCTCCATGCCGCCGAAGGGTTTTAGCGGTGATTGATAGGGCTGGCCAATCATGATGTCTTTGTCGTTCCAGACCTTTTCGCCGTCATAATCGGCAACAAAAATATGGCTGTAACTGTCCACCCATTCGTCCCAGTGGCGGTACATCAAATCGTTCATCAGCCGGCCGGTAGCATCAGGCAGGCCTTTATACAAAGGGGCGAACTTATTTTTGATGGGAACTTCTTTTGTATATAATATCTTTTTCCAGTCGGGGGAATATTTGAAACCGGTGATGCCACCCCCGATGTTGGTTATTTGCATCCGGGCTGTACCGTCAGGGTTCATTTCCCATAGTTGGACAGAGCCGCTTTCGGAGGTCAGGAAACCGATCTTCTTCCCGTCAGGCCGCCACAAGGCGTTGAATTCGCTTTTTGCCGAATGGGTTATTTGTTTTTTGTTGTTGCCGCTAACATCCACGGTGTAAAGTTCGCGGTTGCCTTTGTTTTGTTCAATGGAATAATAGGTTACACCATATAACACTGTTTCATGGTCCGGGGAAACCTGTTGCCCGCTCACCCGTCCGAAAGCCCACAACACTTCGGGTGTCATCCGGTCGCTGGTGAGGGTGAGTACAGGTTTGCCGATGATCGCTTTTTTCGCGTTATTTTGTTTCTGCTCGCAGGCGGTAAGCATGAAAACCAATGCAATTAAAATCAATGTTAATTTCTTCATGATGATGGTTGGTTTTTGGTTTAAATAACAAAATTAAGGAATGGAACGGATAAATGAAAGATTTTTGGATTTTCGATGTAAGATTTTTAACAATTGATCAGTATTTGATTGGATATCAGGGATTATCATAGTGTCGGGTTTTTATTGTTTATTGATTTGAATAAAAGGGTATATTTTAATTTCACTTTTCATATTTTACAGAATCTAATTATACTTCCCGCTGTCCGGTTTGAAAACTGACCAGTATTTGCTGAATGCCAGCCGGTGTGATTTGAATTTTTTACCTTTAATTGTTTCGGCTACCAGCCTGAAGGTGTTGAATTGTTGGGATTGGCGGGTAATTTCAGTCCTGAACTTTTCCATTGTTACCTCGAAATCAGAAGACTTACCTGAAGATATGTGCACAGGAAACCCGCTATCTTCCAGAAGATGTTTAAGGGATAAGGATGTGGTTTCCTGTTTGGATGAAATCATTTCAACCAGGATGTCCTGAATTATGATATCTTTTTTTGCGCTGACGCGGAAAATGAGGTTTTGTATTTCGCCATGTTGTCTGCGGATGAAGATCATCAGTCGTAATTCCTGATAATGTTGATCGGAAACAGGTAAGATCCGTATTTTATCTTTACGCCATTGATACAGGTAGAGTGCTCCCAGTCCTAATGCAAAAAGAATGATATAACCGATAATATCTTCCACAAATTTTTTTGTTTTCGTTTTACATAAGGTCCTGCTTTTTCTGCTCATCTTCCAGCGCATGGACCGTAAGGCCGTTGCCAAGCAAAGTGCCTATATCTTTTGTTACCGGCCTGCTGTCAAGAATGATCTTGATCATGATGATCAGGGGAGTGGCAATCAGCATACCAATTGTGCCAAGGATATAACCCCAGAAGATCATGGCAACGAATACAAACAAGGGGGAAATACCGAGGTTCCGCCCCATAAGTTGCGGTTCTAAAATATTTCCGATAATGGTATTGATCACGAAATACATAATCACGGTGATCAGGGCCCCGAAGGGCCCCAGCAAAATCAGGGACAACAGGACGGCCGGAATGGCGGCTATGAAAGAACCGATGCTGGGGATGAAATTCAGGATGAAAGCCAGGAATCCCCATAAAACAGGGAAATCAACACCAAGAATGAGCAACCCGATGGCAATGAAAAACCCGGTTGAAAAACTTGTTAAGGTTTTAATTCCAAAATACTTCACCAGACTTCTCAAAACCTCGTCAACCGATTGTACTGACTTTGGTTTTATCAATTTGAGTTTCCTCGAAAAAACAGATATTTCAAACAGCATAAAAACATAAATAATAAACACGAGGAAAAAAGTACCCATCACATTGCCGAACCCGGTAAAAAAACCGCCGGCAATTTTTAGGATATTACCGGGGTTAAGTTCTTGCAACGGGCTGAAGTTTTTATTAACAAACCCATGCTCAACAAGCCACCGGTGTGTCTCGAGCCAAAGCCGGTTAAACCTTTCATTATAATAAGGCATCTTCAAAACAAAATTATTGACCGAGGAACCCACAATGAATATGGTAAGCGAAATTACGACAATAAAAGATAAGATCATGATCAGGATAGCCCACAATTCGGGCAGGCCTTTCTTTTTCATCCATTCGATAGGGCCGATGGAGATGGATGTAATAAAAAAAGCCAGCAGGATGATGTTAATAATGTAACGGGCTTCTTTCATGGCGGCCAGGACAATCACAATGGAGGCAAATATTATCCAGAACCTCAGCCCGCTAACGTAAGGTAATATGTTTTCGAAACTCTTTTTCATGGGGTTATTCTTTTACCTGGTTCTTGTCGTTTGTATCCAGTTTGCCTTTTACACCTGTTTTTTGCCGGCTTGTGGCTTTTTTTTGTTTTGTTCCGTTTTTTCCCTGAAAGCTTTTTTTTCGATGTCAGGGTCAATTGACCGGAGGTGAATGTCTTGCTGGGGAAACGGGATTTCGATGCCCGCTTCTGCAAGGGCATCATAAACGCCAATGGCCACGTCACTTTTTGTGGTCATTCCCGTGTCCATGGTTGTCCATATCCTGATCCTGAAATTAAGCGAACTGTCTCCAAAGCCGTCAAACAAAGCCCAGGGGGCGGGTGTCTTTAATACATTGGGGTGTTCGCTGGCTACTTTTTTAATTATTTCGATCACCTGGTGCGGGTCGCTGCCATAAGCCACACCAACGTGAATGTCCCGCCTTTTCTTGCGGTCTGACAAGGTCCAGTTCACAACATCGTTGGTAATCAGTGTACTGTTGGGAATAATGACTTCAGAGCCGTCAAAAGTCCTGATGGTACTTGACCTGACACCAATAGAAACCACATCTCCCATCAGGTTATTTACTTCAATCGTGTCGCCAACCTGGATGGGACGTTCAAAAGCCAGCACCAGTCCGGCAATAAAGTTGGCGACAATGCCCTGCAATCCAAAACCGATGCCAACACCCAGCGTACCGGCCAACAATCCGAATTTTCCCAGGTCAACTCCCATTGCGGCAATGGCCAGGAAAATACCATAACCGGCAATAAAATAGCCGGTGATCATAGTTATGGCACCGGGGACACCCCGTGGCAACCTGATACGCGGAAAAACTTCTTCTTTTAGTATGGATTTTACAAAACCTGCTACATAATAGGTTATGACAATAATCAGGAAAAAGTTAAGTATTCCCCCAAACTCAATAGTGGTTTTACCAATACTCCATGAAGTTTGGATTAATCCGGTTGTCCATTCGTAAACATTATTATAAATATTCAGGTTTTTAAAGATTGATTTAAACCAAAGCAGGATGGCTATGAGCCTGACGGTTTGATGGATCCGTTTTTCAATTAAATAAAGGTGGTTTCTGATCAGGTTTAGTTTCAGGACCAGAGGCATCCGTAAAAGGATAGAAAAAGCACTGTTTAATACCCTGACAACCAACACGACGATGATGAAGTTGATGATTGAATTGACGACCGTGTTGCTCAGTAATACAGCAATGTTTACAAAACCAAATACATTCGCGATGAATGATGCCACCAGAAAGGCAAAGAAAACAGGAACAAGTTTCAGGAAAAACTCCCACTTATTTTCTTTTAAACTGACTGAAATTGTTTTTCCGGATTTAATCACCTGATATAATATCCATGTCCCGAGTATATTTTCCGTAAGCAGGATTATTCTCGTGAACAAAGTTTTTGCCGGGATCATCACCTGGAAGATGTTGATAAAAAAGATAATGAGAATAGCGTAGAGAAAAGGTTTTATCTTTTTGTTCAGGAATGCCGGCAGGAAAATTATTGCAATAATAATATACGACAATTGAATAACTTCAATAACTGAAATGATCATTGAAGGATAAAACCATAAAGAAAAGAACAGGCCGATAATAAGGGCGGAGATGACATGTCTGGAAATTACATCTCGCGCTTTGGTCAGTTCAACTTTGTTTTCATCCTGGTTATCTTCAGCAAACCCCTGTTTGGAAGAATATTTATATAAAAAAAACAGTAATCCCCATAAAATAAAGAAAAGTATCGTGTGAAAGATATATATATTCTTATTGCTCTCTATAAAAAGGGTAAAGCTTTTTTGGTTGGTTTCAAATGATTGATTGATGAGTTTTTTTAAACTTACAGCGTTTATTGTTGAGTCGGCAGCATTCCACAATGGTGGACTGTCCTGTCGCAGGTAGTCCGATTGAATTGTTGATTTCTGGTTGTTAAGCGCGGTTATTGTACTGTCAATAATCAGCAATGTCTTGGTGAGGTTGTTCTGTTTTTTCAGACTTTCGTTTTGCTGTTTTTTAATATCCTTTTCAAATGTTTTCAGTTTTGTGATCAGTTCCGAAACGCTGGTCAGTACATTGTTAGGAACCCCTGATTCCCTGGCATTTTTATAGGTAAGCTCCCACTGCTCTTTTAGCATGGCAATATTGAACAGATCATTGTTCAGGATTTTAATCCTGTCCTGTATTTTATTTTTCCAGAGATTGGCCTGGTTCAAATTTGTTTCCCATCGTTGAAGGTAATTATCAATATCACGTATATCCAGATTTTTCTCATTTTTTAAAATAGCTTTATTGTTTTTATTGAGATCTTTCATGCCCGCATTATACACCGAATCAAACTTTTCAAACTCAACATCGGTAACAAGGTTCTTCTTTGCTTTTTTCATCACGTCATAAGCCTTTTCAATGCTTGATGTAATCTGGGATAATTGAACCGGTTGTATGTTGATTGTATCACCTTGCGGTGAAATCTTGTAATCGGGTTTAGATTCTTGTGCTGAAATAAGATATCCAGCAACCACTGAAAAAATAAAAAATAAAGTTAATCGGATTATATTTCGAAACATGGCTAACACTTAGTGTGGGAAAAGCGCGTTAAAGATAAATATATTTTTGTTTACAGGAATAATTTTTCATTTTCATCTGTTTAACTTTTCATTTGTTCAAGCCAACGGGTTAACCCGTCGGTTATGATAACCATCCCCTTTCCCTGTGCAATTGTGCTATGCACCGGGCATTGTCGGATTTCACCGGGCTTGTATTTTGAAAAACCAATCATGAATGTTTCATAAAAACAATCAGCTCATTCTTTTTGCCCGTTTGAATTCTTTATTCCGGTCGAACAAATACCGGTAGGTAATATGCGTTTTCCGAATTTTTGACCCGATGAGTTCTGCCAGTTTCATCATGGTGGGGTTAAAATCTCCAATCCAGTTCATCTCAAGATCGGTATAGCGAAAACCGGGTTTAACCACTTCTTTTTCAAATCGAAGTATCAGGCCTGATGTGGCCCCCTTTTTTTGAAATTCGGGTATCACGCCAAAAATTATGCCGATAAGACGGGTAAAATTTTTACTTACTTTTAATTTATACAAAAGCCGCAGTTTGTTTATTGTACCGAGCCTGCCGTCAAAATTCCGGTAAGCCTGGTAAAGGTCGGGGATCATGATAAAAAAACCGATGGGCTCGTTATCGTAGAATCCAATGATGATCGTCCTCGGATCAATCACGGCTTTCATGGATTTAAACAAGGCAAGTGCCTGTTGTTTGTTGATGGGTTTAACACCGGGAAACGGCCCCCAGGCTTTGTTGAAGATGATCATGAAATCTTCGGCAAACTTTTCCTTATCTTTTTTATCGTAAATAATAAAACGATATTTGGGATCCTGATAAAGCCTGTCTGCCTTTTCCCTGATCACCGGGTCCATCAACTCAGGGTTAATCGGCATGCCATAAGTATATTGATTGAAATAATTCTGAAATCCATACCCTTCAAATAAGTTGTTGTAATATTTCGGGTTGTAAGGCATATTGTAGATGGGCTCATAAAAACCATCGGCAAGACAGCCCCAAAAAATATCGCGTACCCCAAAATTGACCGGGCCATCCATTGCTTCCATGCCTTTTTCTTTCAGCCATTCACGCGATGTGTCAAAAAGAATATTAGCTGCCTGCTGGTCGTTTATACATTCAAAAAATCCAATGCCCCCGGTGGGTTGATCATTTTTTTTAGCCGTAGCCTCATCATAAAATGCAGCAAGGCGGCCCACAACCTTGTCATGAGTATCCTTCAAAATCCATCGTATGGCATCCCCGTTTCTGAAAAACTTATTTTTGGAAGGGTCAAATGTTTTTTCAAGGTCCTCATCCAGCGGCCTGATCCAGTTTTTGTCATTCCGGTTAATTTCTGCCGGCAGGTTCAGGAATGCTTTTATGGTTTTTTTGTCAGCAACCTCTTTAAGTTTATATCTGGTTTTCATGTTTTTGTTTTTCCAATTAATTTCAAAATATTATTCCTTATATATCCAGGCATCGTGAAAACTGTAAGGGAGGTTTTGTTTTGCATACATGGCTTCTTTCAGGGTGGGAAAACGGTCAAGATAAACACGTACCCTGTTGCTGCTTTTTATTATAGTGCCTGCATTTTTGAAACCATTTTTTTTGTATCGTTTTATGGCTTCCCTGGCATCTTTTTCATTCAGGAATGAAGCGATAATAAGATAATAATACTCTGTTTTTTTAGTGATTTTCGCAGTGTCCAAAACAGCAATTACCGTGGCCGTATCACATATCAAGGGTGCTTTAACCTTGTCGGGCCGCTGGCCAAACCAAACGGATACATAATGCCGGTTCATTCCAATACCCATACAAACCCATTCTTTTTTTGAATAGTTTTCCCTGGTTAGCAACATATCCAGCACTTCCTTTTGTGATGACCACAATTCAATAACCGAGTCTGCCGTAAACTCATCCTGAAAATATCCGGCCATTTCGTATCCCCGGTACGGATAAGTGGTCAGCTCTTTTGGTTTTCCCCACATGCATTCCTGTTGCGGGACATACCGGTTGAAGCAACAAGGAGTCCAGTCCCCTTTGTCACTCCAGCTCGACAGGTTGCAGATGCTGGTGTCAGGCCTGTTTTGTAAAAGGTCTTTCACATGGGTTTTGGCCACATAAGACAACGAGGCCGAGAGTTTTAACGATTTTTTGCCATAATCGGTAAGCAAGGTATTAATGGCATCGAATAGCTTTTTTTCATGGGAGGTGATACAAAAATCATCCGGAATCTTTTTTTGTGCCTTTCCGGGAATACTTGTCAGCAGTAAAAGGAAAAGCAGGGGTAAAAAAATATCAGGGAATCTGAACTTGCCGGTTTTTTTATCAGTTAAAATCACTTATCAATTGATTTGTAAAAAACGAGTAAATGTACAAAAATAGGATGTTGGAGCGGAAGATTATCTGTCATCGTTTTGCTATTTGGAGATAAACTTCATTAAATACGAAAAAAGATATCGGTGATCAGTCCCACGAAAAATTCATGAAATATTCAAAGGCCAGTTCCTGAAAAAGGGATATAAGCTTCTGTGTTACCGGTTCCGGAACGTGAAAAAGGGTTTTGTCAATCATCCTGACAGGTAAAATGTCTTTTGAAGTACTGGTCAAAAAGCAGCCGTTAAATTCTGTGATATTGTCAAACAAAATATTTTTTTCAAAAGTTTTAATTCTGTTTTCCCTGGCAAGCCGGATAACTACCGAACGGGTTATGCCGGGCAGTACCAGATTGATGGCCGGGGTATAAAGTGCCGTATCGTTTACAAAAAAGATATTTGACCGGCTGCCTTCGGTAACCAGTCCGTTTTTGGAAATCATCAGTACCTCGGCAACGGGTTGACTTTGTAATATTTTGTCCGCCGTTTTCCGTACGGGAAGGTTAATGCGTTTTGAATGAGGTTCCTTCCGGGTTCCGGACATTGTTTTTAATGCCACGCCGTTTTTTAACTCCTCTTTTGAAGGATAATAGGATGGCATGATCCATGCCGTGAAAACGTGGCCTTTTTCAGGATTCAGCGTCAATTGAAAAAAAATGTTGCCTTGTTTAGCCCTGTTGCTTTCAATCAGTGTTCTGATGCGGTTACGCATTTGTTTTTCGGAAAGGTCAAGGGGAAGTTTCTCATATTTTGCCGAATGGAAAAAACGCCGGATGTGCTCATCAAGAAAAAGGGGCTTCCCTTCCTGAAACCGGATGACTTCATATATTCCGGGGCCACTTTCAGTAAAACGGCTGTTGAAATCGCAGGCATCTTTCAACTCGTTATTATAAATAAAATAATTAAGCAGTGCAGGTTCCATCAGCCTTTCCATTCGTGTTTTAGTATGCTGTACACCAACAAGTCTTTGAATTTGTTATTCAACAATTCACCAGCCCGCTCTGTGCCTTCCGGTAAAAAATGCAGGCTCAGCGGTATGGCGGCACTTTTTTTATTTGCGACGGCAGTTTTTATACAGATACGGTTAAGCCTCAGTTCATCAAAGGCATAACTGATAAGGGCCTTACATGAACGGGTCATGATCCCTTTTCCGGTCATCGCCGCATCAAGCCAGTAACCGATTTCAGCTTTTGCATTGAGGTTGTCAATTTCTTTAAGACTGATCAGTCCGGCAAACACATTGTTTTCAGCTATTTCAAAGATCATATCTTTTTTAAGGCAGGAAGACTTGATGGTGGTTTTTATAAACCGCCGGGTATCGTTAACCGATTTTGTTTGGTCAACAAAAGGAAGCCATTGGTGCAAATGATCCCTGGAACGCCTGATGCTGTTAAAGATAGTTTGTGCCGAAGCCAGCGTAACCGACCTTAGTTCAAGCTCGTCATCAACTTTTATCGTTATCATTTTTTAAAGGTTTCCGCTTGGCAAAGTATTCCTTGAGAATAGATTTTGCTTTTTCTAAATTATTGTTTTCAACATAAATGAGAAGGGCGTCTGCAGGGGATCCGTCCGCCCACCCCCCTTTTACGCTTGAGGCAAGTGTATCTTTCAGGATTGAACCGATCCCGTTTTCCTTTAATATCTCCTGAACCCATAAACCCTCGGCTCTGGAACCGGTATAAACCAATTGAATTTCTTCTGACATAGTAGATTATTTTTTACTAAAAAATGAAGGGGTAAAGATAAATTATTTTTAAAGAATAAAATTATGAAAATTGGTTGAATCGGTTAAAAGTGTAAATTAGCCTAAATTTGATAATCTGAAAGCTGAAAACTGAAAACTCACCACTCACCACTCAGAACCCCTTTACTTATTCAGCTTGATAATTGCAAAAACCATGACGGCAGCACTAATCATTTGGACAGGGGAGAGGATGCTGCCGTTGACCAAATAATCGAACAAAATGGCTGAAATGGGAAACAGCAATTCGCTGATGGTGGCAATGATGGCTTTCACCCTGCGCAGCCCGTAATAATAGATAAAAATTGCGCCCGAACCGGTTGTCAGTCCGATAATAATAAAATAGATCCAGTTTATTTCGGTAGTGTGAAATATCCAGGTAAACTTTCCGGCGAACAATACAGCCAGTCCTGCAATTATGGTTGTGAACCCGTATCGGAAAAAAGTAGCGGTAATGAAATTATAGTTCAGCAATATTTTTTTTGAGAAAACCGTGGAACTGCCGAAAGAAAAGGCAGCAAGCAAAGCATAGAGGGCGGCATAAATGGTATTGGTTTCTGTATTCATATTGGGTAAACTAAACCCGAAAGTCAGGAAATAGCTGGAAACAATGGCAACGGATGCCCACAAAACAAAGTCTTTTCTGATTCTTTCACCAAGTAGTATCCCGGCGAGGATGATGGCAAAAATGGGTTGCAGTTTCTGAAGCAACACCACAACCGAAAGATCATGAAAATTAACGAGGAACAGGGCCTTTACGATGGCATACGTACCCAGCGTCCCCCCAAAAACAGCAATGAGCGTAAAGGTAATATAGTCCTGCCTGGCAAAATTCCTGAGTTGGCCGTACTGCCTGAAAAAGAAAATGTTCATCAGGACAAATGGGATCAGGTGTAAAATAAATACTACATAAATAACATCCAGGTTATACAACCGAGGGGTAAGCACCACGCCGTCGAATCCCCACATAATGGCTGAAATGCTGATGGCGATAGTTCCACGTATAATCTGTTTATTATGTTCCATTCCGGTATTTTCCGATTGGCAAAAATAGAGAAAAGCCTGCCGGAATAATGGAAAAAATAAAATTCTTATGTACCGGCAACTTGTACCGGCGACTTCAGTCGCCGATGACTGAATAACTTTGACTTTTCGGCGACTGAAGTTGCCGGTACGGGATGAAATGTCTACATTTGAAGTCAAAAACTTAAAAAATGGATTTACAGATCAGGGACAAATATTTCATGGTCACCGGTGCCGGAAGCGGTTTCGGGCGTGCCATTGCCGAAGCCCTGGCCATTGAAGGGGCAAATGTGCTGGCCGTCAGCCGGACAGAAGAAAAACTGGTAAGGTTAAAAAATCAATTTTCAGGCCAGGTTGATTACCTATCCGGGGATATTATGCTGGAAAAAACGCAGGATGATATTATACTATGGCTTGGCAATAAATACCTTTCCGGTGTATTGGTCAATGCCGGGGGGCCGCCTGCCGGTGGTTTTGATGACATCAGCATGGACCAGTGGCAGGAAGCCTGGAACAGTGTTGTGAAATGGAAAATTGCTTTCACAAAAAAATTTATCCCTGTTTTCAGGAAACAACATTACGGGCGGATGGTTTTTATTGAAAGTGTTTCCGTAAAGCAGCCCGTAAAAAATCTTATCCTCAGTAATGCGTTGCGCCCGGCTGTGGTAGGCTTTGTAAAAACGCTTTCGCAGGAAATTGCTGCAGATGGGATTACGGCCAATGTACTGGCGCCGGGATATCATTCCACGGCAGCACTGGAGCGGTTGTTTGTCAAAAAAAGCGAATTGGAAAACATCACCCCCGAAGAAGCTCAACAATCATTTGAAAATGAAATCCCTGTCGGACAAATGGCCACCCCCGAAGAGATGGCGCCTTTGGCCCTTTGGCTGCTTTCCCCGCTTTCAAGGTACGTCACCGGCCAGACCTTCTCGCATGACGGGGGAATGGTGCAGGGGTTTTTCGGATAACGGAATAAAAACGGGTTATCTTTATTATGGCATTTTTCACACAATTTTAACTAATTTGTAAAATAGCTGCCCCGTGCGATAAATATGACATATCCGAAGGCTTTAATTGTATTATTGTTAATTTTATCCGCTATAATTTATATTTGGCAGTAAATTTGAAGATATACTTTCTTGCAGTGTTTCAAATGAAAAAATATTTTATTGATCTTTAATGAAATTAATATACGACATGGCCATTTTATTAACTGGTGATTTCCACAAAAGAACAGTGGTTTTGTGTATATTGTGTCTGCTTTTTTTCACCCCTTGTTGGGCACAGGATACCTTAATGTTATCAGGTTCTCAAGGCGCTGAAATCAACCGGATACGGATGGTCAGCAAGTTTCCCCCTGAGAAAAGAGTGGAGGAAAAAAGCATATTCGATCGGGTCGGTGAGTTTTTTTTTGGCAAAAAGCAAGCCGTTATCCTTAGCAAGCCTATTTCGGTTTTTGCAGAGAATCCCGAATCTTACTGGGTTTTGGACCAGGGCCTGGGAAACATGATCAAAGTTCAGGATGGAGTGGGCGAAATACCCCACCCGTTTAAAGAAAAGTTTTCTTCACTGGTCGGTATTTGTGCTTCATCACACAATGAGTTGTTTTTTACAGATTCCAGGGCTGACAAAATATTCAAACTGAGTCTTGATAAAGATGAATTGACAGAATTCAATCCTTCGGTTGAATTAAATCAGCCAACCGGTATTGCTTACTCCCGTTTAAATGATGAATTATGGGTAGTGGAAACGGCTTCTCACCGGATATCTGTTTTTAACCCGCAGGGGGAATTGATACGACGAATAGGTAAAAGAGGCGAAGGCCCGGGAGAATTCAATTTCCCGACATTTATCTGGATTGATAAGTCGGGGATAGTTTATATTGTTGATTCGATGAATTTCAGGATACAGATTCTGAACGGTGAGGGCAAAGTGATCTTGGTTTTTGGTCAGATAGGTGATGCAACAGGTTATCTCTCCCGTCCAAAAGGCATAGCAACAGATTCATTTGGCAACATTTACGTTGTTGATGCCTTGTTCCATGCCGTTCAGATTTTTGATAAAAACGGAAAATTTTTATATTATTTTGGCCGGCAGGGAAGAAAAAACGGACAGTTCTGGATGCCAACCGGAATTTTTATTGATGATAATGATTATATCTATATAGCAGATAGCTATAATTCACGAATTCAGGTGTTTCAACTTATTAACGGAAATCAATGATTTTAAAAAATATTAAATTAATCATACTGCTTATCATGCCCGTCTGGCTATTTTCACAATCAATAGTCAATACGGTTCATAATTTATCAGTAAGTGGTCCGGGACAGATAAAGGCCACCACCGAAACAGAGATATGCATTTTTTGCCATACTCCTCATAACAGTAAGCCATTAAGCCCCTTGTGGAACCGAAACGATCCGGGGTTAAACTATACGCTGTATAACAGTACCACGACTCAGGCAACCATTGGCCAGCCTGACGGCGCTTCCATTCTTTGCCTTTCGTGTCATGACGGTACCATTGCACTTGGTAATGTTTTGAGCCGGCAGGCAGATATTGACTTTAGCATGGGGATTACGACTATGCCACCGGGGAATACAAACCTGACCACCGATCTGGCCAATGACCACCCGGTATCTTTTGTTTATAATTCTTCGCTGGCAGCAGCGGATGGCGAGCTGGTAGATCCTGTCAACTTAGTCTGGCCTGTAATGCTGGAGAACGATAAACTACAATGTACAACTTGCCACGACCCGCATAAAAACACCTATACCGATTTTCTGGTGGTAACCAGCAAATATTCCGAATTGTGTACTCAGTGTCATGAAAAGAACTACTGGATATCTTCCAGTCATCGGAATTCCATTGCCACCTGGAATGGTTCGGGTAATAATCCCTGGTTTCATACACCCTATACATCTGTTTCGGAAAATGCCTGTGAGAATTGCCACAACCCTCATAATGCAGGACTTGATCAGCGCTTGTTAAATTTCCCGGTTGAAGAGAACAACTGCCTTGATTGCCATAATGGGAACGTGGCTTCAAAAAACATTCAGGTTCAATTAAATAAACCATACAGCCATAATGTTTACAACTACAATCTCATTCACGATGCCGCAGAAAGTGCCCTGGTTTTAACAAAACATGTTGAATGTGAAGACTGCCACAATCCTCATGCGGCACGTAACCTGAGTGCCAGTGCGCCCAATGTCCGGGGCGCAAATGTAGGAACAATAGGAATTAACCTCAATGGCAGCGATGTTGACCCGGTACAGTACGAATATGAAATTTGTTTCAGGTGTCATGCCGATAGTCCGGATAAACCGGCAAGCCCTACATCGCGACAGATTGAGCAGAACAATGTCCGGCTCGAGTTTGACATTGGCAATCCCTCATTCCACCCTGTTGCCGGTCCGGGAACGAACCCCGATTGTCCCAGCCTGATTTCGCCTCTTACCGAAAGTAGTATGATTTATTGTACGGACTGTCATGCAAGTGACGGTGCAAGTTCTCCGGCCGGACCACATGGTTCCGTTTATCCGCATATCCTGAAGTTCAATTATACAACGGCCGATTATACCCCCGAATCATACCAGGCTTATGAGCTTTGCTATCAGTGTCATGACCGGAATGTGATCATCGGTGGCGGCAACAACTTTCAGGAGAGAGTTCACAAAAAACATATCGTAGGTGAAGACGCTCCCTGCAACGCCTGTCACGACCCGCATGGTATAAGTAATACACAGGGGAACTCTACCAACAATACCCATTTGATAAATTTTGATATAAATATTGTTCATCCCACGGGCATGGGCCAATTATATTTTCAGGATTTGGGTTCCTTTTCAGGCAGGTGTACTCTGAGGTGCCATGGAAGAAATCACAGGAGAAAATCATATTAATCATAAACAGGATTATGAAACTTTATTCATTTAAACTGATTGTCACCATTACGGTTTTTCTTGCAGTTGGCACCCTGTCTTTTTTTGCAATTTACCTCTACGATAACTTCCTGGCCAAAGAGATGTACAAACATGCTGAAGAGGATGTCCTCTCCGGTTTAAGTATGATACAGGCTAATTTCATCCATTCTGTTTCCCAATACGGTGGAAATGCCGTACACCCTCTACTGGAAGACCTTAAAAAGAATAGCCGCCTTCGCCATATTTATTTATTTAATTCAAAAGACAGCCTTGTTTACCGGTCTGATTATGATTCCCTTAAAACAAGTATATTAGGATCTAAAAAAATAACGGATTTTAAGCAGGATATCACAATAGAGTCTTCTGCCTCACAGCCCGATCCCAATTTGCGGGCCTATATTCGTCTGGTGAATTCACCGAATTGTTACAAGTGCCACGATCCTTCCGAAAAATATTTAGGTATGCTGGTATTTGATATTCCAATGGTTAAAACACGAAACAACATTGCATTAACAAGGGATTTTGGTATTTTATATGCGGCACTGATTGTATTTATCATTTTGATTTCCGTATTTTTAGTTCATTACCGGTTTGTTAAAAAGTCGTTGCACAAATTTCACAAGTCCATTGATTTAATTAACCATGGCGACCTTGACGAGCGTATTTCCATCCCCGGCTCCAGGGAACTCGGGGAACTTGGGAAAAGTTTTAATGAAATGGTAGATACATTCCAGAAAACCCAGCAGGAACTCTTACAGTATCATCAGCAAAAGTTGGAAACCAGGTACAAAATGGCCACCATCGGTGAAATGACAGCCCGCCTGGCGCATGAAATCAGGAACCCCATTACCGGTATAGCCAATGCCACTGAAATCCTGGTAAATCAAGGGTCTGAAGATAAGAACAAACCTATTCTGGAGGAAATCCGCCGACAGGCAGAGCGCGTGAATAACGCCATTTCCAATATGTTACGGTTTTCGCGCCCAACTCATATCACGTTGGAAAAAAGTGATATCAATGAGGTAATGAAAAATCTTGTGTTTTTTATAAAAAATCAAACCCATCATAAAAAAATTGAATTCGGACAGGAATTACAGGATAACATCCCCCGCTTTCGGTTCGACCACGAGAAGATTGAAAACGTATTGCTCAATCTTGGGCTAAATGCAATTCAGGCCATACCCAAAGCAGGCACCATTACCTTTAAAACTGCATTTGATCCCGAAAATAAGACGGTCTTAATTACAGTTGAGGACACAGGAATGGGAATGCCTGAAAATGTTTTGAAAAATGTTTTTAGCCCTTTTTTTACCACCCGCACGGAAGGTACCGGTTTGGGGCTGGCAATAGTGAGGGAAATTGTTGAAAAACACAATGGAAAAATATGGGTTGAAAGTGAGGAATCAAAAGGCTCAAGATTTTTCATTATTTTACCGGCTGGATGATAACATGCGGTTATTAACAGCATATACGACAACGATATGAAATTATTAAAGATTCTGGTTATTGATGATGAAAAACTGATCCGCTGGTCATTTGAGAGACATCTGGATTCGAAAGGTTTTAAAGTATTCCTGGCAGAAACAGGTGAAGAAGGGGTCCGGCTGTTTGAAAAGCATTATCCCGATATTGTTTTTGTTGACAACCGGCTGCCCGGCATACAGGGGCTTGAAGTAATATCCCGGATCAAAACCATTGACGAAGATGCCGTCATTGTTTTTATGACCGCCTATGGCTCTATTGATACGGCAGTGAAAGCCATGAAGAATGGCGCGAATGAATACATTAACAAACCCTTTTTCTTCGATGAAATCAACCTGCTCATTGAGAACATTAAAAACAACATCAACATAACCAATGAAATCCAGTTATTAAGGCGGCAGCAACGTGAAAAAATCACTTTTGATGATATTGTCGGACAGTCACCCGTATTTAAACAAATTATCCAGGTTTCAAAAAAAATTGCCCGTTCGGAAACTTCGATGATTCTTTTGCTGGGCGAGAGCGGAACCGGAAAAGATTTGTTTGCCCGTGCCATTCATAACGAAAGCGGACGGAAAAAAAACCCGTTTATAACCATTAATTGTTCAACTTTTCCCGATACATTGCTGGAAAGTGAAATTTTCGGACATGAAAAAGGAGCCTTTACCGATGCCTTGAAACTGAAAAAAGGTCTTTTTGAAATAGCCGAGGGTGGAACGGTCTTTCTTGATGAAATAGGTGAAGTAAATCTTGCAACACAGGTGAAACTGTTGAGCGTGCTCGAAAACAGAACCATTAAGCGGGTGGGCGGCACCGTAGATATCCCTGTTGATATTCGAATTGTTGCAGCCACAAACCAGGATTTAAAAAAATCTATTGAGCAAAAAACTTTCAGGGAAGACCTCTATTACCGCCTGAAAGTTTTCCAGATTGATATTCCCCCGCTCAGGGAACATAAAGAGGATATTCCTCTGCTGATCAGTTATTTTATTGCCCAGTTCAACAGTCAGTTCCACAAAAACATTTCAGGCGTTGATCGTAATACCGCCGAATTAATGTTGCAATATCAATGGCCCGGGAACATCAGGGAATTGAGGAATGTAATGGAACGTGCCATAATTCTTGAAAAAGATAATATAATTCAGGTTGAAAGCCTGCCGTGCGAGATCAGCAATACATCCGCATCCATTTCAAACTCAAATGTATCTTATAATTTTGAACTCCCTGATGAAGGAATTTCACTTGAAGACCTGGAAAAGCAGGCCATTTTGCAGGCGCTTCAAAAAACCGGCTATAACCAGACAAAGGCTTCTAAAATGTTGGGTATATCAAGGGATACACTAAGATATAAAAAGAAAAAGCATAATCTGTAATTTACAATCGGGTGATATCACCCAACGGGGGTGGGCCATATCACCCGGCATTATCTTCTTATCCTGAATTCAATGGCATTGCAAAGAATATTTTTTATCAGACCGGAATTTTTTCTTTCGTGCCTTAATGCCGGTTATCAATTAAAATGTGCTTTTTTTCATTTTCTCCCAAAAGGCACTTTAATTGTTTATCAGTATTTACCTTTAAATCCACTCCGAAAAGTCTCGGTTTTCAGATATTTATAAAAAGTGCATTTTTTCAATGGAATGAACTTTTACTTAAACATTGGTCAATTTCCCCACTTCTCTATGTTTTTATACTATTATTTGTATTTGGATTAATTCTAAATTTCATAAACTCCGTTAAAGGGCACACATTTTGTCAACTTTGATATAGCATAAAATAAATGCAATTTGCAAAGTATAATTAAATATTCATTAAAAAACGTATAGAAATGAAAACACTTATTAAACTTTTTACAGGATTATTTTTATTCTTTATTGTCCAGGTTGGTATGGGACAGGGAATTACCAGTTCGGCACATGACTTCTCAGGAGACACATGGAATGCTACCGGTGAAATTTGTGTAGTATGCCACACACCCCACAACGCTATCGATGGTGCAAGCCCATTATGGAACCACGAGCTTTCAACCCAAACCTATACTCTGTACACATCCTTTACCCTTGATGCGACAATGGGACAGCCTGATGGTAATTCAAAATTATGCCTGAGCTGTCATGACGGGACGGTGGCCGTTGATAATTTTGGCGGGACGACAGACGGAAACGATTATATTACCGGTGAGGCTAATCTTGGTACCGATTTATCGAATGACCACCCGATATCATTCACGTATGATGCTACATTGGCAAGTGACGATGGCGGATTGTTTGATCCTTCTACCACCGATTCCGGTTTAGGCGGATCAATCGACGCCGACATGTTATTTGATGGCAAACTGCAATGTGCTTCATGCCATGATCCACACAATAACGCTAATGGTAATTTCCTTGTTATGAGTAACGATGCCAGTGCATTGTGTTTAACCTGCCACGATAAATAATAACAACAGGGGATAAAATAAAAATTGTAATTTATATTGAAAAGGCGATTGAGAAATCGCCTTTTTTAGTATTTACAAATTATTATCTTTAACCAATTTTTAACGGTTCAATCAAATGATCAGAAAACACTTAACTATCATCCTGGCAACCGGTTTTTTCGCTTTGCTTTCCCTTTCATGTTCACGGCAGTTGCACAAAAACCTGTCATCCGACAATATCGTTATTTATCCGGCACCCCCTGATACGGCACGGATACAATATCTGACCAAAATCAGCAGTTCGCTCGATATTACCGGAAAACGGTCGGCATTTGGCCGGTTTCTCCTTGGGGAATATAAAGATCTTGGTATATTAAAGCCTTATGGCATAGCGATCCATCACGGTAAAATTTATATATGCGACACCCAGCTGGATGCGCTTGAGGTCATTGATCTTGAAAAACATAACTTTGAATATTTTACTCCGGAAGGCTGGGGACAGTTAAAGAAACCGGTCAATTGTTATGTGGACCGTGACGGATACTTGTATGTGGCAGATGTGGGCCGGCGTCAAATCGTAATTTTTGACTCCACCCTCAGGTACGTAAACAGCTTTGGGGAGGCCGGTGATGCTAAACCAACTGATGTATTTGTAAAGGATGATAAAATCTGGGTTGCCGATTTTTCAAACCACAGGGTTGATGTTTACAACAAAGACAGCGTTAAATTGCTGTACAGCTTTCCTGAATCCGAACCGGGAAATGAGGATTATTTATATTCACCAACCAATCTTTGTGTTACTGATGACAGGGTTTATGTTAGCGACTTCGGGGATTTCAGGATAAAAGTATATACTCATAAAGGTGAGTTCATTATGTCGGTGGGCAGTTATGGCAAACGAATCGGGCAATTTGTACGGCCAAAGGGAATTGCAGTTGACAGGGACCTGAACCTGTATGTTGTTGATGCGGGATTTGAAAATGTCCAGATTTTCAATAAAAATGGTGAGTTGCTTATGTTTTTCGGGGGATCCTATAAGAAACCCGGCGACATGTGGCTTCCTGCCAAGGTCATCATTGATTATGACAACTTAAAGTATTTTGAGGAATATGTTGATGAGAGCTTCAAACTGAAATATCTGATATTTGTTACAAACCAGTATGGCCCCGATAAAATCAACGTATATGGTTATGTAGAACCGAAATAATAATTTGTTAAATAAATGTACCGGGATTTATATACAAAAGGTTTGATTCTTATTGCCGCCGTTACATTGATTATTGCATGCTCCCCGAAAACAAGCTATAAAACGCTATCCGTTTTTTTTGACGGGGTGCCAAACCCTGAGGCGATCGACAGCATTGCTCTGGCTGATTCAACAAAACAGGCTGAAAGGTCAGCTATTCAAAACATTGGGCCGGCCAAACCCCAAATTGTATTTCATCCCCCCTATTTGGAAAAGGATTGTGCAATGTGCCATGATCAAAATTCAATAGGGCACTTAACTGAACCCATGCCCGGCCTGTGTTATCAATGCCACGAAGATTTTGCCGATCAGTACAAGGTATTGCACGGGCCGGTGGGCGGAGGTTTTTGTACGCAATGTCATAGTCCGCACATGAGTAAAAATAAACATCTGCTCATTCGCACCGGACAGCAATTGTGCCTGTATTGCCATAACCCGGAAGATGTGTTTAAAAATGAGGCCCATTCAGACATTGAAGAAACAAATTGTACGGAATGCCACAACCCGCATGGCGGAGACGACAGGTTTATATTTAACTAACAAGATCAATGTTTTTTGAAAAAAAGAAGATTAATATACCTGCTATTTGTCATTTCAATTGAATGTTTTGGACAAAACGGTTCGAGCGTGAATCAGTTCTGGCACCAGCAATCCTTGTCAGGGGCTATTGGTATAAAAGGGCATTACAGAAATCAGCAACAAATCCTGGGTTCCGGTTTCAAAGAAAATATCCATGGTACCCTGATATCCGGCGGATTGCTTTTAAACTCAAAAAGCTCTATGATACGCCCCGGTATGATTGATCTTGATCTTGAGATTGAATACAATCCTGAAAAAATGAATGAACAATTCCTGACCATTCCCGATCGCTCTGAAGTCAGGACTTTAAAAAGGTTAAACTTCAGGACCACATTTTTTCAGGAAAAGAAGCTCACATTCAATGCGTTTGTTAACCTCAATCAAAATTTTATAAACCGTGAAAATTTTACCAATTCACGAACAAACCGAAAGTTTTTCGGTGGCGGGCTATTTTACAAAAACAAAGTGCTTCCTTCTTCCATTACCTATCAGGAAGGAACCTGGGATCAAAATGAAATTGAAACCGGGAGGACCTATTCCTACTGGCAACGCAATATCAAAGCCAGGGTTTCAAGATCATTCTTCTCGGCTGATAAAAATTTTCTGAGCTATTCGTATGATGACTATATCCGCAAAGAATCTTTTGACACCATTCCCCGGCGAAACAAGGTTAATTATATTGAACTGAACAGCAATATTCCCCTTGACCAGGCGAAAGATTACAACCTGAATGCCATTGTCTCGAACTTTAATCAAAAAGGGTGGAACAATTTAAACAGGTTTCAGGTCTTTACCAACCTGAATATGAAATTGCCCCATAATTTCAGGTTGTTGGTGAACTACAATTTTTTCGATAGTCAATATCTTTTTTACCGGCTCGATCAGTACAGGGCAAAGTTGGATTTGAGCCATCAATTGTTTAAAAGCCTGACAACAAATATATTTGTCGAGTATAACAGCAATAAACATACGATTTATCAGGAATATGACAACAGGGTTGGCTTCAGTATTAATTACACCAAAAAAATTCCCAAAGGCCGTTTGAACATATCTTATTCATTTATTTACCGCGATTTTAAAAGAAACAGCGAACCTGTTCCGTTGAAAGTGGAGGACGAAGAGCATGTTTTGTCTGACGAAAAGATTACGTTGCTTGATAAACCCTTTGTTGAAATCGGAACTGTTGTCGTGAAGGATATTACCGGTACCATTATCTATGTGAAGAACCTCGACTATTTGTTATCTGAACAAAACAATTATATAGAAATCAAGCGGATACCCGGAGGCATGATACCAAATAGCGCTACTGTATTGGTTGATTATACAACTTTATTGCCGGGGTCTTACAAATTTACGCTGAACAATCAGGCATTCACAGTTAGTGTCCTGCTTTTCAAACGGTTTATCGAGCTTTATTACCGGAGGGCCAAACAGAATTACAACAACGTTGAACAATCCGAGCCGGTTGCGCTGAATTTCTTTTTGCAAAATGTTTATGGCGTTAAGTTCGATATCGGGCTTGCAAGGTTTGGTGTTGAATATGATGATTACAAAAGCAGCATTATTCCATACCGGCTTATCCGTTCTTTTATCAATCTTCAGTGGCGCTATAAAAATAAATTTTTATTCTCGGCAATGGGAAATATCAGGTATTACATTACCATCGGTTTCAGGGTTGATGAGTTGTATGCGGATATTTCGGGGAGGATGGCATACAGTTTTACTCCGCGAATCAAACTCAATGTAGAGGTTGCCTACAGGCAACAGAATGGATATCAGATTGACCTTGATTATCTTACTGCAAGGACGGAACTAACCATAATTGTGAGGAAAATTTATATTACAGTTGGTGCCGAAGTTTACCGGCGCAATTATTTAAACAGGGAGACCATCAACTTCAATGGTGCTTATGTTAGCATAGTAAGGAAATTTAAATCTTTTTAATATATGTGGAAATACTTGTTTACAATACTATTGTGGGGTTTGTTGCCCGGTCAGGGTATTCTGGGACAAAATGTCGCCGGAGAACAAACATGCCTTGACTGCCATAAAGATTTAATGGCAAACCAGGTCATCCATCCGCCGGCGGACGAAGCATGTGATGATTGTCATGAACCTACGGGCAATAAACACCCCGATGAAAACCTGAAAGGGTTTACCCTGGCTGATAAAGTACCGGGATTATGCTATATGTGCCATGATGAATTCCAGGGCAAATATACCCATCCGCCTGTTGAAGATGGCGAATGCCTGACGTGTCATTCCCCCCACAGTAGCCCAAACCCTTTCTTGTTGTTAGCCAATCCGGTGGCCGTCCTGTGCTTTGAATGTCATGATCAGGAAATAGCAGAAAATAATATCGTTCATCAACCGGTGAGTGCGGGGAATTGCCAGGATTGCCATAACCCTCATAAATCCAATTACCGTTCATTTCTCAATACCGGATTGCCTGGTTTGTGTTTCAAATGCCATGAAAGAATCAGTAAGGAAATGACTGATTCGCATCTTCACCCGCCTTTTGAGGATGATTGCAGGAATTGCCATCAGGTTCATAGTTCAAAAGAAAAGCATTTGCTAGATCAAACAGTTCCTGCCCTTTGCTTCGACTGTCATGATGATGTGAAAGAATCTGTTGACAGCCTGCCTGTTGTACACGGGGCGGTTAAAATTAAAAAAGCCTGTTTGAATTGCCATTCCCCTCATGCATCATCACAGGAATATTTCCTTGTGAAAGAGAATAAAGCGTTATGCCTGAGCTGCCATAACAAAACGATAAAAACGGAAACGAAAACAATACGCAATATCAGGCAGATATTGAATAAGAGTAAAGTCGTTCATGGTGCCATTGAGCTTGCCGGTTGTTCCGGTTGCCATACCCCGCATGCCTCTGTTATCCCTTTCCTGTTGCAGGAGGCTTTTCCGACCGGTGTTTATACCCCTGCACAACCCGACAGTTTCGCCTTATGTTTTACCTGTCACGACACAGGTTTGCTCGAAACAAAAGTGACAAAATCCGCTACCAATTTCAGGAATGGTGATCAAAACCTGCATTATGTCCATATTCACGGCAATAAAGGTAGAAGTTGCAAGGATTGCCATGCCATGCACGGATCACAATATGAACACCTGATAGCCGGTAGTGTAACATTTGGAAGTTGGAAAATGCCGATAAAATATCAGGTTACCCAAAACGGGGGCTCGTGTTTGACCGGTTGTCATGCCAGAAGAGAGTACAAAAGAAATTAACTCACTCTCAATACCATTTAAGTGTTTTTAGCCCGTTTCCGGTCAATTTTCAACTGCCAGGAAAAGGTCCTTTTGTTTTTATTATTGTAAATCAGCAGTTGATGACATCATTTTTTTTATTTCAATAATGCTGCGGGCCATAACCTAACTTCCTTTCTTCCCGTATTCATGTTATCAACCTTTCTGTTTGAGCATTGGTCTTTTCGAAGGGTAATCTTTTCTGTATCCCCATAGTACTTATCGGTCATGGTATAATAAAGATACTGTTTCCGCCCTGAAGGAAAGAGATCACAGACAGATTGAAACAAAACAAAAACAGATTCGTATTAACAATGAACGCTAAATGAAATATAAAACAGATGTCTAAATTCCTGGCATATATCACTGTTGTTTTTTTGATCAACCATTTATCAATTGTTATGGGACAGGAATCACCACTCAGCCATCATGATTTCAAGAGGAGTTCCTGGGGTGGCAACAGTCCATGTACACCTTGCCATATAACCCGGTCAGGCAGTACCAAGATACCTTCTTCACCTATTTGGAGCAAACGCGATACGGTTTCAATTTATCAGGTCTATTCCAGCACCACGCTAAATAGCTATCCAAGTCTCCCTTCCGGCAAATCAAAGCAGTGTCTTGCATGCCACGATGAGACAGTGGCCAATGCTAACCACATGGTCGGTCCCCCTGGAAAAAGCAGTCTTCATATTTCTCTGAGAAACAGTCATCCGATCTCATTTGTATATGATGCGAACCTGGCCATGACAGATCATGGGTTAAATGACCCAAGCACTACCTTATCGGGGTTGGGGGGTACGATTGAAGAAGATTTACTGGAAGACGGCAGAATGGAATGTACATCATGTCATGACGTTCATAATATCTCACGTCAGGACAGTTTTGAAAGGGATAATCTTAATGATAGTAAAGGACATGCGGGGCGTACTTTTTTTTCGCTAAGGAAATCAAATGAAGGCAGTGCGCTGTGTTTAACCTGTCATAATATATAAACCCCCCTCTGTTTTATCGGGAAGTCGCATTATGGGCGTGATTTTTGCTTTATAATTATTTGATAAAAAATGATTGATAATTAACCAACAACATTTTATTAATCTTAATAATAAAGCTTTATGAAGGTATTAAAACGATTTTTTTTCAGCTCACTGCTAATTTTCTTTTCTGTTTTTTTATATAGTCAGGGTTTATTGAATAGCCACCATGATTTTACGGGAACTTCATGGAGTGGGGGAGAAGCCTGTAGTCCATGTCACACCCCTCACAATGCCAATATGCTGGTACCCGATTCCCCGTTGTGGAACCATGAAGTTACCACTGCGTCTTATCAGGTTTATTCAAGTCCGACCCTGAACAGTAACCCCGGCCAGCCAACCGGCTTTTCAAAGCTTTGTCTTTCGTGCCATGACGGCACCGTTGCCATCGAAAACCATGGTAGTTATACAGGTGGCACGCAATATGTTACCTGGGGTAATGTAACAACAGATTTAAGGGATGACCATCCCATATCGTTTGAATACAATACAGCACTCGCTACGGTTGACGGCGGGTTGCATGATCCGGCCAGTACACCCTCAGGTTTAGGCGGAACCATTGCAGAAGATCTCCTTCAGAGTGGGTATCTGCAATGTACATCCTGCCACGATCCGCATATCAGCAGAAATACCCAGGGGTGTATCGGTTGCCACAATATGGCAACCAGAGTTACCACTGACCTTTCTCTAAGGATATCCAATACCGGCAGTGCACTGTGTTTAACCTGTCATGATAAATAAAAAACCGGGGCATGGAAATAACTGATCATAGACGGGAGACAACTTACCATAGGATGTTGTTCATAAGCCAAGACATTAAACAGGAAACAATTGACTGCAAAAAAGGGTTTTCATGCCTTTCAGCAGAAAGAAAAGACCTGTGCAAAGTATTATCCTGTTTTGATTGCGACATTCATTTTATTCTTTGTTTAAATACGGAATCCTGTTCCTATCAACATAAAATAAGCGAAAGGTTTTATTGCGATTGTCCTACACGCAAAGAGCTTTACAGCAAATACAATGTATGATACGTTTCCAATATTTTCATATCGAAATTATTCGCGGGTTTATAAAACGGTTTGCACACCTCAGAACAAGCTGTTTTGAAATAACGATAATCGAAAAAAAACAAGAACCTGTGCGGGAATATATTATTGGATTACTTTACTGTCTTCCATAATTACTTTGTAAAAATAGCCAAATCCAAAGTCTTTGTCTAAGGCAATTTTTCCTTCCAGCACCACTATTTCCCCGACTTTAACATCCATGTTTGTCGTGGCTACCAGATCATAAATTCCCTTATATTCCGTCCCGTCCTGAAGGTGTATCCAGTTTTTGCCCATGATAGAAGAGCTGAACTGTGTCACTTTTCCTTTAATCTTAACTATTTTGCCTGCATACTTTGATTTATTGGAAAACAACTCCGCAATAGTGATTCCACCCTCTGCCGGATTTATGGTTACTTCAATTTTTTTATTAGACTTTACCTTTGAGGCTAATGAATCAGTTTTTTCTTTAGCCAAAGATTTTTCTTTCACAACTCCGCCCAGAAAAAGTACCGATTTGAAGGTTCTGTTCAATTGGGTGCTTTTAAAATCCGTCATTTCATTACCTCCCTGATAATAATAGACCTCACCTGGTTTTGCCTCAATTTTAGGAACAACGATCCATTGGGATTTATCATTTTCCTTTCCCAGCAAATAAGTATATGAAGTGGTTTGCAAAACATCGGTGACAACCACTTTATGGATACCCGGATGATTTTTTATGAATTGTGCATTATCCTGACCAAAGCCGGGTAATATGAACAATAATGTGGCGATAATTGTAAATATAATTTTCATTTTTTAACTTTTCAGATGATTTTTTTTTTTATTCAAAGATACAATTTATCTTTTGATGAAAGAAAATAACGAGCATAATTATTTTATCCCCCTTTTTCACGGCATCCCCGGAAAAGACTCCACCACCTGGACCTTGAAATCGGGAAAGGATTCAACCACCTGCCACTCACCACAGTCATCGGGGAAGGCATCCGCGAATTTGACTTTCAGGTCGGGAAAGGCGTCAACAAACTGCACCTTGATGTCGGGAAAAGATTCGACAAACTGAACTTTCCCTTTCAACTCAATGCCGTTCCATGTACAATCCTTTATTTTTGAAATATTTGAGGTCAGACAAGTGCTGCTTTCCGTTGTGCAATCGGTGGGATAAAAATCCAGCAGCGAAAAAATGACCATGGACAGGATAAGTGGCAAGATGTATTTTCTGATCATCAGGGTAGGATTTTCATTTTGTAAAAATAAAACAACGGTTAATTTTCTATCCACCGGATGATCTCCGGGTCGTCGGGTTTCACTTTAGGCGGGATCACTTTTTCCAGTTTACCTTTGCGGCTGATCAGGTACTTCTGAAAATTCCATTTCACTTTTGAGTCTTCCACGCCGTTCAGTTCTTTTTCGGTCAGCCAGTGATAAATGGGTGCCATATCTTTTCCTTTCACCGAAATCTTACTCATCATCGGGAAAGTTACCCCGTAATTTAAGGTACAGAAATCTTTGATCTCCTCATTGGTACCCGGTTCCTGGTGCATAAAATTGTTGGCGGGAAAACCGATAATGACAAAGCCATTTTTCTTGTATTTTTTATATACAGCTTCCAATTGTTCGTACTGGGGTGTGTAACCGCATTTGGAGGCAACGTTCACGATCATTACTTTTTTACCTTTTAATTGTTCGAAGGAAAATTTGTTTCCATCAATATCCTTTACCGTGAAATCATAAAAACCGGACGTCTGGGCATAAAATGCCGCAGGGATTATACAGAGGATGAAAAAGATGCCCCATCGTGTTTTTTTCATTGTATTACAAATTAGAGTATGATATAAAAAGTTTATTCTCAATGATGAACTACATTTAACAACCCATGAAAGTAAGACGGTAAAATACCGAAACAAAACTATTTTTATTTCATAATTAACATGTTGCATAAATTTAATATCTTTATAGCACCTATAAGAACCGAAACAGCAAAGTTTTTTTTATAATACTGTTTTAAAACATAACAGGTTGTTTAAATCATGTCAAAAGTAAGAAACATTTATAAAAAAGTGTTAAGTATAGGGATTGAAGAGAATCCCGATTTTGACTTCAATCAAAAGGTAAGGATATTGAATGGCCTGTCAGTTGTACTAATATTTTTTTTTATTTTAAATGGTTTTTGGGGACTTGTTTTGAAATTCCTCCCTTTGCTTGTTCTCAATTATATCACGGCTGTATGTTTGCTGATGGTTTTATTGTTGAACTACCGGAAAAAATATATTCCTGCCAGAATTTTATTTTTTACTTCACTGGCCATCCATCTGGGTATCGTACAGTTAATAATCAATGCAAGTGCTCAATATTATCTTTTCCCGCTCTTTATTATTGCCGCGTTTGTAATTGAAAGAAGGAAGTATTTGTTAATATATTTTCTGTTGCTTTTATTTATTTTTGTTATTGAAAAAACAAGTTATTTTAACATTCATTTGATTGAACCGGTACAGCCCGTAAAGCTGTTGATTGAAATTATTGAGGGCGCTGCAGCTTTTGCCTTAAGCATCTTTTCAATCAGCTTGTTCCGGAGGCAATATGAACGCAACCGGAAAATGATCTTATCACAAAATAAATTACTAAAAGAAACGGCCGAGAGTTCAAGAAAACATGCTGAACGGGCATCCCTTTTGCTTGGCGAAATGAATCACCGTGTAAAAAATAACCTTCAATTGATCTCCAGCCTTTTAAGCCTCAATGCCAGGCATCTCAAGAATAAAGAGGCAAAAAAAGCCGTCAACGATGCGAAAAACCGGATTTATTCCATTGCCTTAATTCACAGGCAACTTTACAGGGAAGATTATTTAACGGCAATCAATATTTCAGATTATCTGAATGACCTGATCCCTTTTATCAAAGATACCCTCGCCGGGGATGAACAGGGATTAACCATTAAAACAGATACGGATCAATTTATCCTTTCGCTGGAAGATGCTGTTTCGGTAGGGTTAATATTAAATGAACTTGTAACAAATTCTGTGAAATATGGTATAAAGAAAAACAAAGGATTAATCTCAGTCCGGGTAAAGCTAAACAAGCCAAATGGTGTGTTGCTTACTGTAGAAGATAACGGAAAAAAGATTAAAACCATTATGAATAAAAAGAACTATAATTTCGGGCTAAAACTTGTGGAAACGCTGGTATCAAACTATAATGGAAAAATAAATGTTGATGAAAAAACCAACAGAATAACCATCGAACTGATTTTGGAAACGGATTCTTTTGCAATAGAAAAAGATAATGGAAATGAGTAATGTTGACATATTAATTGTGGAGGATGAAATTATCGTTGCAAAAGATATTGAGCAAACACTTGCCAGCAATGGTTTTAACGTGGTCGGCATCGCCAGGAGTTTTGAGAAGGCCAATGAGGAATTCTTACAACATCTACCCGGGCTCATCATTTGTGACATCAACCTGCGGTCAGGTTTAACAGGCATTGATTTTATAAAAAAAGTCAGGGGGGATTCAGACATACCTGTCATTTATCTTACGGCATACAGTGATGAGGAAACCATTGAAAAAGCGATCTCAACCCACCCGGGTTCATACATTACCAAACCTTTTACCAATGAACAACTGCTTGTTGCTGTTAAAATGATATTGAGTAACGAAAGCCGTGAAGAAGAAAGTTCCTTTGCAGACCATAAGCCGACGAAGAGGGAACTGGAAATTATTAAATGTATTGCAAGGGGGATGACAAGTCACGAAATTGCTGCCGAACTGGGAATATGTTTCGAGACCGTTCAAACCCACCGGAAAAAGATCCTCGGAAAAAATCATATTCATTCCAGTTCGGAACTTACTGCCCTGGCCATAAAAAATAACTGGATGGATTAGCCCCCTTCAAAATCCAATTAATAAAATATATCTGAAATTACATCTAAATATACCCGAATTCGGATATTGACTGGTGTTTATTAACTGCCTACATTTGTATATTATTAATTGAAACAGACCAAGATTATCCAAAAATGAATTTAACACTTGGGTTATTTCATTGGTAAAATAAAACTAATTCAATGATTTAATATCGTTGAATCAAAATTAATTACTGTGGAAATGGAAACTAAGGTATTGATCCTTGAGGATGATATCGTCAACGCCATGCACATGCAAGTTGTTCTTGAATCTGCTGAATTTGAAATTATCGGTATTGCCGGAAACTATATTGAGGCTCTCCGGTTGTTTGTTAATCGGTTACCCGATCTTTTAGTCTGTTGTATCTATCTCAACAATGGTGAAGTAGCAATAAATTTCATCGAACAGGCAAGGGATATTAAAAAAGTTCCTGTTATTTATGTGTCTGCCCATGATGATGAAGAGACGCTGAACAGAGTGATGGATAGTTCACCTGCATCCTATATTACAAAACCTTTTACAGACAGGCAATTGTTGGTTGCAGCAAAATGCGCATTACATAAACAGATGCGCTTAAGTTCCTGCAACACCACCCCTGAGCCGACAGGTCGTGAGCTTGAGATTATTCGGCATCTTGTTAAAGGGGAATCATCGAGAAAAATAGCAGATACACTTTGTATCTCTTATGAAACGGTTAAAACACACCGCAAAAATATCTACAAAAAATTCCGTGTTTCATCCGGATACGAAACGGTTGCCCTTGCTTTTCATAACCAATGGGTTTTCTGAACTGATTTAACAGTAATATAATTCCACGAGCCCTGTCACGTAGAAAGTCAAAGTAAGCGTCTTTTTAGCTAACTGATATCCCCATAAGTACAACCCGTAAAATTTTTTCCTGCCAAATATCCCCCGAATGGGGGATTGTTTGATGTTATTGCTTGCCATAGTTTTGTTGACAATGAATTAAAAATGCAATCAAAGCTGGTTTTTTAGTGCATCTGTTACCATGAAATGAGCTGTATTTTTAGTCAGGGTCAGAAATTAAATACAATTGGAAAATCCATTTTAACCTAATTATTCATTAAACAAATGTATCATGAAAAAATTATTATTAGTATTTCTTGCAACTGCACTGGTTTTCGGTTGCCAGAAAAAAGAGAAAAATGTAACACCTAACCAACAAGATGTTGTATTTGGCATCACACAGGTTGATCCAGGTGCCGGATAAAATCCACAGATAACTGGATCTGTCCAACCGATGGGAACGGTGACCTTCTTGTACCCGTAACTGCCAAGATTAAAATTGCAGGTTACCCTACACCTTTTACACCGGCAGTTTACAGTTTGGATGGCAAACTGTACACACAGGCCATTAAACTACCGGTCGGTAACTCAGGTCAAACCACCTATACCGTTACAAGGTTTTTGCTCATAGACGCGAATGGCACAACCATCATGGCCACCCCCACAGCAGGATCTGATTATTCAGAATATGTAGGCGTGACGGTTGGTTTCTCATTTGATGTGAATAAATTTGCCAAGAAGCAGGTGCCTGTGGATGTTTTGTGCTTTTTGCCTGAAGAATATACAAACTTCGGCTTTGACTGGTTCATCGTTACACAAACCGTGGTAAGAGAAAAGTGTTTCTTTGGCGATATCTGCCTGAATGGCGCACCTTATTCACCGGCTGATTACGATGGCTCCCTTTACGGAAGCAGTTTAGGAGTTGATGTACCTGCAATTATGAAGATTGTTGTTAAAAAGAACGGTGTTGAAGTTCCAAATTCCCCGTTTAATAATGAAGCATCACAGGGAATAGGATCACCCTTATGCGTTCAATATCCTGATGATATCGGTGCTCCGGGCGAGATATTCACTTTCGATCTGTATATTTGGACAAGGTTGTGTGACGGTTCATTCGACTATGAACTTTTCGATACGTTCACTGCAACCGATGATGGGGCACTTAACATTCCTGTTGGTGCTGACGGCGTATTGGATTATGTTGTCGGAACATGTAATTCCAGTGATGCTGATGTAACTTATGGCCATTATCAATGGTTGGTTACCAGAGATTTTTATGACAAAACCAATCCAACAGGCTTCCTCTTTACAGATGATGCTACGACGGGTAAAATCTATAAATGGTTCAGGTCTAGTACAGCTGGCTACGGAAACATTAGTTCTCCGATTGGACGATTTCTATATTATGCCGGTTATCAACCAGAAGGATTACTTGGACTTGAAGCCAACTATTATAATTGCAACACAGAACTTTGGAGTGCTAATTTGAGTGCTTTGATGTTTGCATACAATATCACCGGCGGCGGCAAATACATGACACAGGCCAATAATATAATGCTTGCTGTTATTGCCAAATATTCACCAATCGGTACAAGTCCTGCCAGGACTCTTTATTGGGGTTATGATTATTTCAATTATCTGACAGGTGCAAAAATGGCAATGGATAATGGCGTTACAGGCGCAGCTGCTTATTATAATATCTTGGAAGCTGACTATTTGACCAATTATGTTACCAAGGCCACAGACGGTTATCAACGCATTTTCATTAATGCCATTGCTGCTCAATTAGGTATAGGAACGTTCCAGGGATCTGTTGAATGGTCTGCAATAAAAGCAGATAATGATGCCGGCGGATATCAATCGTTACAGGAAGGAGCATACGGACTTATGGGAAATAGTTGGGCCGATCCAAGTGTTGTAAAAGAATATATAAAGGCTAATATTTGTGTGGGTAATGTATCTGAAGCAGAAGCAGAAGCAATCTATGCAATTGGTTTATAATCTTTAAACATACTGAATCCTTTAGCGGGGTTCTGCTAAAGGATTCAGCTTTTCAGTTATTTTATAGAACGTACAACAAATTATGTAAAAATGAAAAAATTATTATTAGTATTTCTTGCAACTGCACTGGTTTTCGGTTGCCAGAAAAAGGAGAAAAATGTAACACCTAACCAACAAGATGTTGTATTTGGCATCACACAGGTTGATCCAGGTGCCGGATTAAAATCCACAGATAACTGGATCTGTCCAACCGATGGGAACGGTAACCTTCTTGTACCCGTAACTGCCAAGATTAAAATTGCAGGTTACCCTACACCTTTTACACCGGCAGTTTACAGTTTGGATGGCAAACTGTACACACAGGCCATTAAACTACCGGTCGGTAACTCAGGTCAAACCACCTATACCGTTACAAGGTTTTTGCTCATAGACGCGAATGGCACAACCATCATGGCCACCCCCACAGCAGGCTCTGATTATTCAGAATATGTAGGCGTGACGGTTGGTTTCACATTTGATGTGAATAAATTTGCCAAGAAGCAGGTGCCTGTAGATGTTTTGTGCTTTTTGCCTGAAGAATATACAAACTTCGGCTTTGACTGGTTCATCGTTACACAAACCGTGGTAAGGGAAAAGTGTTTCTTTGGCGATATCTGTTTGAATGGAGACCCGTATGTGCCTGAGGATTATTTGCATTCATTATATGATTATATGCAGGCTCCTTTAGGGACACAACCCGACATGCCTGCATTATTCCTGATGCATGTTTATGATGGTAACGGCGAAGTGCCGAATTCACCTTTTACCAATGCTTTGCCCTTTTATGGTGATCCCGGTGATAATATACCCTGGTGGGGTGTGGGAAATCCGCTTTGTGTACAATACCCTGACCGGTTAAATGTAGCAGATGAACTGTTCACGTTTGATCTTTCTATTCTTGTTAAAAATGCAGGTGGCACATTCAGCTACCAGCCCTATTATACTTTCTTTTCAACTGACGGTGGTGAACTGATGTTGTCAGATGGTACTACACCCGCCGATGGAGATAATAACGGTATAATAGATTTCGTTGTTGGTACATGTAATTCAGAATCATCTGACCTTCAACTGTCATGGTTAACTCAAATTGTCACAGTTACTGTTAAGGAAGCTGATCTTGCCAACAATCAACAAGATGTTATGTCAGATCCTTCTAAATGGTTCTTTTATGATGATGAAACAAATCCGGCAACCGGTCATGATTATGGTATAGTTCCTGGTCTTGGGACAATGGTGGCTTCACCTGGCGTAAATGGTAGTGCCCAAATTACTGTTACAGGTCAACAAAGAAGAAACCTGGCAACATACCAGTTTTCAGGAATTCCATTGGCTGACATTACTACTCTGAAATTCAGTACTTATAATCCATCTGCCGGAAATGGTGAACCTACTGGTTCTACCCGTACCGGTTACCTTAACTTTAATGTTGATTTTTATGCAAATGATACATGGAATCACCGCTTAATTTTTGTGCCTTCAGGAGTTTTGCAGAATACATGGCAGGAATGGGATGCCCTGCAAAGTGGTACCGCATTGTGGTCATGGTCAGGACTTTCCGGACATGGTGGCTCTGGTTCACAATGGCCTGATGGAAGTACGACTGAATACCGTACATGGAATGAAATATTAGCGGCGTTTTCAGGTATCCGTGTCCTGGTAACCGATTCCTGGTTAGGGATAAGAGTTGGATCACCCTATCCAAGTGGTTATACCGAAAATATTGATGTTTTCAAATTCGGTACTGGTAGCACTTATATCACTTATAATTTTGATTATTAGTTAATATGAATGATTAGACCTGAAGCCGGAATAATTCCGGCTTCAGGCCTGTTGTTTTATCACAATATACTGATCAGGCATTCAGTTTTAAAAAATTATCATGAAAAAAATATTATTTGTTTTTCTCGCCGCTGCACTAATATTCAGTTGTCAGAAAAAAGAACAGAATATAGTTCCGCCACCCGATACCGATGTAGTGTTTAATATAACTGAGGTTGACCCGAATGAAGGACTCAGGTCACCCATTGACTGGACCTGTCCAACCGATGATCAGGGTAATCTTCTTGAACCTGCGAAAGCGTATATTGAAATACTAATTAACGGTGTATCTACCCCATTCACGCCGGCCGTTTACTATTTGGATGGCAAACTCTATACGCAGTCCATTAAATTGCCGGCACCGGAAACAGGAACAACCTCCTATACGATAACAAAGTTTTTTCTCGAAACTTCTGATGACGTGATGATAATGGCTACGCCGGCAACCGGCTCCGATTATTCGAAGTATGTGTCCAAAACCGTTACCTTCACGTTTGATGTAAGTGCCTTTGCCAAGGCTGAGGTGCCGGTAGAGGTATTGTGCTTTTTGCCCGAAGATTATACTAATTTCGGTTTTAACTGGTTTCAGATCACACAAACCGTTGTCAGGGAATTCTGTTTCTTCGGGGATATCTGCGTCAAGCATCCCGATGAATATCTTTCATCGCTGTATGGTACGGTTCAGCCACCGGCAGGAGAATGTAAAGTTGATATGTCGGCATTGTTCAAAGTGTTTGCTTATATCGGCGATACAACCGTTCCGGGAAACCGGTTGCCAAATTCCCCGTTTACAAACGCCACCGCAGAAGCAAACTATGGAGTGGGAGCGCCTTTGTGTGTCCAATATCCTGATAACCTGGAAATTCAGGGGGAAGTGTTTACGTTTAATTTATATATTCTTGTAAAATCAGGAGATGATTTTGTGTATAAATATTTTGCAACGTTTAATTCAACGGATGACGGGCCGTTAATGGATATTGATGGTAACCCTGTTCCTGATGTGGATGGGGACAAAGTCACAGAATTTGTGCTCGGATCGTGTAACTATTCAGATACCGATGTTCAGTTTCCACCCTATATGAACCTGCCTGAAACCTGCACGTTAATGATTGAATCCATCTGGGCCCCCGCACCAGTGTCAGGAGATTATATGGATGCCATTATTACTGGTATTACTGGTTCAGGTTATGATTTGACCAATGGTACTTATGGATCCTATTGCTTTGATCGCCTTACAAGTATCAGTGTGAGACCTCATTCTTATAATATGGATATCTTCAGCTCACTTTACCCTGCTTTGTTGCCTGCCTATTTGCAGAATGAAGAATGGGACAGGGTAAACTGGTTAATTAATCATTTGGATGATTACGCCTGGGGATGGTCCGATTTGCAGCAGGTTATATGGAAACTTGAGGATCCGTCATGGGGAGGAACTCCTTATGGGGGATGTTCTGCCATTACTTCGGTTGGCTTGCAGATGTATAGCGATGCCGGTGCTAATGGCGACGGTTTTGTTCCTATGCCCGGCGGATGGGCAGTGGTTTGCTTTGTGCCAACCGGTACGCCTCCTGGCCAGCAAAATCCGTTGGTGCAAACTGTTTTTGTAAAGGTTGATCCTTAATTTTAAGAACAATAACTAAAAGCCGGGTTGAATTATTTCAGCCCGGTTCTTTTAAAATCAGATTTATCCGGTAAAAATGTTGAAAAAGGTTTTGATCATTTTCATTGCCGTGATTGCGTTTACAGGATGTAAAAAGCAAAACAATCAGGTTTTGGTGAAACAAAGCCTGGTTTTTGTTGGGCAGGGCATATCAGCGGATCATACGAAAGCGGTAAATACGGATTGTGATAATCCGGGGGCAGACTATGCAGTAGTTGTCATTGATGGAATATCTTATCGGCCATACGTATTTTATATTGGAGGCACACCATTTACAGAAGTGATTAAGCTTTTCCCCGGTTCTTATCATGTTGATGAGTTTTTATTAATGAATGATTCAGGGACTCCCGGTTTTCTGGACGATGACATCATCGTGGAGGCTGTTCCTGAGGTGGGGTCAGAATATGCCCGGTTTGTAACCAGCCCCGTTTCATTTGAGATTACCGTTGCCGAATATGGTAAAACCGAAATACCGGTCGAAGTAATCTGTTTTGACGAAAATGAATTTGACTCTTTTGGTTTTGACTGGTTTACAATGACAGAGATTACGGTCAGATCACAGAATATCTCCGGATCTCTTTGTGTTGAAAATCCGGATGACTACGGGGGATCGCTCTATGAAGGGCAATCAAATGGTTTACAAAACCAGATGCCGGCTATTTTCAGAATAGATGTTTACCGGAACGGCGCCTTCCTGCTATCATACAATAATGAAGATTGGCTCGGAGAGACTGATCCGTTGGATTTAAAATATCCTGACCTTGATAACGCTTCCGATCACTTTGATTTTGAATTATATGTCCTTGTTAAATCCTGCGGTGGATTTTATTATAAGCAACTCGAAACGTGGTCGTTTGATGATGAAAGCAAACTGGTTACAGGTGATGACGAAGTTGTTGATTTTGTAGTTGGTGACTGCACAACCGGAGATTATCAAATCCCTGAATATCTATATCTGCCTGAACAATCAAAGTTTAAGGTTAAAGATTTTGGGCCGGGAACCCTTGGAACTTTTGTAGATATCAGACTCACTCAAATCCCGGATGGATATTTGATAGAAAAGGGAATTTATCCCGGATGGAATGGCGAACATTCGACGATTGATTACAATAACCAATACAATGATGAAGCCTATATTGTTAATATTTATAGTTCATTATGCAGTAACCTGCCCGATCCTGTTAGCTTTGAAAACAAAAACTGGCCTGCTGTAAACTGGTTAATCAATCATCTTGATCAATATCCCGGATATCAGTGGGATGATCTTCAGGCTGCATTCTGGTTGATATTAGATCAGGACCCTGAATGGGATGGGGAAGGACTTTTTGGTGTGCGGCCTTTGTCTGATCTCCAATTTGCCCGGCAAATGCATGACGACGCAATTAATGATGGAACAGGATTTGTTCCGGAGGATGGTGATCTTTATGCAATAATCTTTCTGAAAAGTAATGCTGAAGGCCGTTCCGGTAATCATGTAGTGCATGTGCGATTTATTGAATAGTGAATAATGAAGCGCTACCCGGAGGAACAATTTTGATGAAAGGTTGACAAAAAACCCGGTTACCATGATTGTACTTACCCCGAAATGAAACTTAAACTCCTTTTGCCCCTCCATGCTACATAAGGGGCTTGGGGTATGTACTTTTGATTTTTAAAGGACATTCTGTAACTTATTCAGGAGGTTGTGCATACCGCTTCCTTTTTTGGTCTTTCTCAATATGTATTGAAGATGAGTATGTGAGCTAATAAATCCCGGCTTTTTTACTCAATGGTTAACAGGGTACTAACAGGAAAGTGATCGGAAAAGTCAACCTGATAAGTCTGATAACGAAAGGTATTGATATTCCCGGTTTTAAAAATATAGTCTATCCGCAGGAAAGGAAGTTGGCCTGCATAGGTCTGGCCCAGGCCTTTTCCTTTGTTTTTAAAGGTGTCGTCAAGTTTTTTGCTTATCTGATTGTAAACATAGGAAGAAGGTGTATCATTAAAATCACCGCAAAGGATTACCGGGTAATGGCACTGGTCAAGTTGCCGGGTAATAAATGCCATTTGTTGTTCCCGCAAAAGGAAAGCATCCGTAAGTTTTTCATATATCTTCAATGTATGTGGCGTGAACAACCCTTTTTTTTCCTGTCCGCCGTTGATCATAAAATCAATATCGGAAGGTTCAAGTTGTATGCTGGCCAGGTGTATGTTATACACCCTGACCGTATCACCCCCGATCAACAGATCGGCATAGATGCCAAAAGTCCGGCTTCCTTTAAATTTAAGTTTTCCTTTGTCAACAGCCCCGAATTTTGAAAAAATCACCAGGCCTGACAGCTGATTAAATTTCGGGCTGAAGTAACTCTCGAAATAATATGTCCCCACATCCAATGTGTCTTTCATGTTCTTCAAAGGCTCGTAACGCGTTTTGCCTTTACTGTGATATTCCTGAAGGCAGGTGATATGCGGGTTTTCGTTTTTTAAAAAATAAAGGATCTTATTACGCTTTGTTTCCTCACTAAAATTGTCATCCGTTGCACCAAACGTCTGGACATTATAAGTCAGAACTTTAAGTGTAGTGCCATTATGAATATGATCCTTAAAAAGGTTATAGTGGAAGTTGTTAAACAGGTTATTGTATCCGGCAAGAATGATAATCAGGGAAATTAAAGCCAGTTTCAGACGAAAAAGAAGCCAAAAAAGGACAAATGCCAGATTAATGAAAAGCAGCAGCGGATAGAATAAACCGAAAATTGAAATGAATGAGGAAAAAGAAGGTGCCATGTATGCAGGCAGATAAGTGCCAATCAATAAAACGGCTACAATCATATTGATCGTCACCATGATAATTTTAAGTAGTCGTGGTTTATGTGGTTTTGACATCAGGTTTCAAAAGTATTAAATCTTTGTTCATGTCGTATAGAAAAAATACAACTATCCGTTTTGTGGTTTTGAGTCTGGGGCCTGGAGTTTTTCTTCGGGAGAATTTCACTTTATGTATTTCCGGACTCTTTCGTCAGCTAACCCGCGGTCCCACCCGATTTCCTCAGAGAAATGATACATTTTGTTGCCGTTGTTCAACTTTTGTTGCTGCTTTTAAACAGCAAGTCTTTTTCGGCTTTTGTCAGGCTTTCATAACCTGACTTTGAGATTTTCTCAAGGATATGGTCAATTTCTTTTTGCGTTGCAGTCTTTTTTTTGGAGTATTCGTCATCATCCATCGGACGGCCTGATTTTGGCCTCGATGTATCCATTTTTTCCATTTTACGCCGGGTAAACGGATTGGACAGATGAAGGTCGTCAAATAAATGGGAAGCATCTGTTCCTCTCCTCAGGTAAAAGGCATAGGCGAAACCCCACAACGCACCACCCAGATGGGCAATGTGTCCGCCTGCATTCCCCTTTTGGATACTAAGCAGGTCAATGGCGACAAATATCAGGGCCAGATATTTCAGTTTCATGCGGCCCAGCAAAAAAAGATGGATTGTATAATCGGGGACATAGGTGGCAATGGCGATGATGATGGCCAATACTGAAGCGGAAGCCCCCAGTGCCACAGCTATATGGCTTACGTGTTCAAATACAGGAAAGATGTTAAAAGCAAGCACAAAAAAGAATGCTCCCGTCAGCCCGCCAATAATGTAAGTCCGGAGAAGCTTCTTTTCGCTGAGGTATTCCAGGAAAATTATACCACCGAAGTAAAGCATGATCATATTGAATAACCAATGGAAAAAACCTTCCTGTAAGAACATATAAGTGAAAACCGTCCATGGTTTTGAAGCAAGGTCAGGCAGGCTGGAAGGTAATGCCAGATATTGCCCGATGGCACTTAAAATCTCACTTTGCAGATGAACGGCAAACAGCCAGGTAAAAAGATTGACTACCTGTACCAGCAGGTAAACTACTGTGTTAATGAGGATAAGCCTCGACAATACCGTCTTGCTGAAAAATATCTGTCTGAATATTTCTCCTGTGTTATGTTGCGGTTGCTGAAATCCAAACATGATAAAACATTTTTATAAAATGAACAAAGTTGATGGCTTCAGTCGGCAGTCAACAGTCGGCAGTCTTCAGTCATTTGCCAATCATCAACCATCCAATTCCGTGATTCAACAGATTCTCCAAAAATCTTTTATTCATTCACTAATTCATGCTCTTCCAGGTCTCGTCTGGGACGAGATGCTGGAAGGTCTTTCAATTCCCAATTATCCAATAAATCCAACATCTATAATAGCGTTCCTTTCTTTTTCCAATAAAGGATCACAAAATACCCAAACACCATTCCGCCGAGGTGGGCAAAATGAGCCACATTATCACCGGCCTGATTTGATATTCCCGAAAAAAGTTCAATGGCACCGTAGATCATAACAAAATATTTTGCTTTGATAGGGATGGCAAAGTAAACATATATCAATGAATTAGGGAACATCATACCGAAAGCCAGCAAGATGCCGAAAATGGCCCCGGATGCACCGATTGTCGGGATATTCAGGATAATATTGTAAAAACTCAAGGACGGGTCGGAATAGTTCCTGCCACTCATCAAAATCTTATATCCTTCACTGTAAACCATATTCATTTCATCGGGAGTGAGTGAAAGATGATGTGCCTGCAACCGGATAAAAGCAACCAGAATTTGTGTCAGCCCCGCTCCGATCCCTGATATGAGGTAAAAATTCAAAAACCGTTTTGGTCCCCACACATTTTCAAGTACATTGCCAAACATCCACAGGGCGAACATGTTAAAAAGAATATGCATCCAACCGCCGTGCATAAACATGTAAGATACCAATTGCCAGATACCAAACTGTTTGGAAGCCGGATAATACAAGGCCAGGTATTTATTAAGGTCAATCCCGAAGCGGCTAAGTGCAAGGGTTGCCAGGAAAAACAAGATGTTTATTATCAAAAGGTTTTTAACTACCGGCGGCAGCATATTGAACCCTCCGGGCCTGAATTGTTGCATTATAATTGAGTTTTGAGTTTCGGGTTTTGAGATTTGAGTTTCGGGTTAAGCGTGAATTCCGGGTCTTTCGACTTATTCTCATGGGTTAACTCTTTTTAGAAACTCATTCATCAAAATCCATTAAATTATTTATGTTTTTTGTCAATAAATATACCGCGACAGTTCAAACTGTCACTTTTTCATCCATTTTTCTATGTCAGCGAGGGCGATGATGGTTACAATCTTCGAACCGTCAGGGGCAACTTCGGGAACTTTGCAGGCAAACAGCCGGTTAAAGATATCTGCCATTTCCGTTTCTAAAAGTTTTGTGCCCGGTTTCACCGCCGTATTGGCTGCCATTGAGCGGGCTAAAATAGCGTTTTTATCATAATTAAGGTCTTTGGCATACAGTTTATGATTCTCCACAATCTTTTCCAAAACCGCTTCCACATCGGTTTCAAGCAGATCGGCAGGAATTCCGTTGACGACAAACCCGCTATTACCAAATGCTTCAATAACAAATCCCAGTTTTTCAAGGTCGTTTTTCAGGGAACGGAGAATTTCAGCATCACCGGGTGAGAAATGCAAATTGTGGGGAAACAGTTGTTGTTGCGAAGCTTTATCCCTTCCGGTGAGTTGTTCGAGATATTGTTCGTATAGTATTCGCTTGTGTGCCTTTTGCAGGTCAATTACCATCAGGCCCGACCTGACGCCGGTGAGGATATATTTTGTGTGGAGCAGGTAAAATTTCCCCTGTTCATCTGTTGGTATGGATAAATTTTGATCATCAGCGGATGGGGGCCCCTCTTTATTTTCCTGTCCGGGAACAGTGCCCGTATATACCTTTTTCCAGTCCCCGGTGGTCGGCCATGGGGATGATCCGGGGATTCCTTTTCCTGCTGTTTTTGTAAAAGGGTTATATTCAGGATCAATGATAATTTGTGGATGTTTGATTTCCCTGTCAGGCTTTTCTCCCAATACCGCTTCAATGGCCGGGTCAACATTAAAGTCAATGGTAGGGGTAAGACTGTGCTTTCCGACGGCTTGTTTTACTGCTGAATGAATAACGGAATATACATACCTTATATCCCTGAAGTTGACTTCGGTTTTGGTGGGATGGATATTGATATCTATTTCATTGGGATCAACGTTGATGTTCAGAAAGTAAGTGGGAAAAGCATCGGCAGGCATCAGTTCGGTGTAAGCATTGGTAACGGCATGGTTCAGGTATGCCTGCCTGATGAACCGGTTGTTGACAAAGAAATATTGTTCCCCGCGGGTTTTTTTGGCAAATTCGGGTTTCCCGATAAATCCGTGAATATTCAGTTTGTCGGTTGCTTGTTCCACCCTCAGCAACCGTTGGTCGTAAGCTTTTCCAAACAGCCCGATAATCCGCGATTTAAGGTTTCCCGAGATCAGTTGATAAACTGATTTCCCGTTGTGGGTCATGCTGAACGAGATATCCGGTTGAAATACCGCCACACGGATAAATTCTTCGATGACATGCCTTGTTTCGGTGGTGTTCGACTTTAAAAAGTTACGCCGGGCCGGAACATTGAAAAAGAGGTTTTTTACCAGGATATTGCTACCTGCCCGGCACTGGCAGGCTTCCTGGCTCACCAGCGTTGAGCCTTCAATTTTCAGGCAGGTGCCCAGTTCATCCCCGTGGGGTTTGGTCTTGACTTCTACCTGGGCAATGGCCGCAATGGAAGCCAGCGCCTCACCCCTGAAACCCATTGTCCGGATGGCAAACAGGTCATCGGCTTTGCTGATCTTGGAAGTGGCATGACGTTCAAAACACATGCGTGCATCCATGGCTGACATGCCTGTGCCGTTGTCAATGACCTGGATCAGTGTTTTCCCGGCATCTTTTATGATCAGGTCAATGCTTGTAGCCCCGGCATCAATTGAATTTTCGAGCAACTCTTTTACTGCCGATGCCGGACGTTGGATCACTTCACCTGCTGCTATCTGATTGGCTACCGAATCGGGAAGAAGTTTAATGATGTTCGACATATATGGGTTTCTGTGGGTCTGTTGTCCGCTTTATGGTTATCACCTGCTTCCGAAACCAAACAGGAGAAGAAGTTTGTCAACAAAATTCGTAAAAAAGATAACATAAATACTCCCGAAAATCAGGAAAGCATAAAAAGAATAATAAATCACTTTGGCTACCAGGTTCCTCTTCGAATCCATGTCATGCTTTTTCCAGGTTTTATCCATCCGGAGGCGGAGGTTTTCCTTGTGCGATAATTCGGAACGCAGCCCGAGTTCAGCTTTCCTGCGTTCACGCCGTTCCTTTTCAGGATCATAATACCGCGGCTTGTAACTGAACCTTTTGGGTTTTGGGGTTCTGAACAGGTAAAAGCGCATAACCGATTTATTTTTTACAAAATTACCTCATTTTATTAAGGTTTGAAGTTCTGTATGCTATTTTTTATACAACACTTTTTTCTTCAACATAAAGGATAGAGCTGGGCATAGTTCATTATCTGTATCGCGCTCACCCTCCGGTTGATATGTTCTCTGCCGATGTCGGAAGGTCCGGAGATGCCTGCTGCCGCCATCAGTTCAATAAAACTCCGCAATGTTTCATGATGAAAATTGCAAACCCGTTTTGCCTTGTCTTCTACATTTAAACCTTTCATCAATTGTTTGTTTTGTGTGGCCACGCCCACAGGGCAGGTGTTGTTGTTGCACTGGAGGGCCTGAATACAACCGGTTGCCAACATCATGGCACGGGCGCTGTTGCACAGGTCGGCACCGAGGGCCAGGACACGGGCAATGTGGAAACCGCTTAATATTTTACCGGAAGCAATCAGCTTAATGTCTTTTTTCAGGTTGAAGCGTGTTAATGTATCATAAGCAAAAGCAAGTCCTTCGCGCAAGGGCATGCCCAGCGAATTGCTAAATTCAACGGGGGCAGCCCCTGTGCCTCCTTCGCCACCGTCAACGGTGATAAAATCTGGGGATACTCCGGTTTCCACCATGGCCTGGCATATTTCCTCGAACTCTTTCTTTTTCCCAAGGCACAGTTTAAAACCGATGGGTTTACCTCCTGACAGATTTCTTAGTTCTTTAACAAACTGCATCAACTCCACAGGCGTTGAAAATGCAGAATGCATCGGTGGTGAATGGACATCGGTGTGGGGTTCTACACCCCTGATCGCAGCAATTTCGGGTGTGTTCTTTGATGCAGGGAGAATACCTCCATGTCCGGGCTTTGCACCTTGTGATATTTTTATTTCAATCATTTTTACGTTGTCCCGGTTTGCTTTTTCCCGGAACATTTCCGGTGAGAAATTCCCGTTTTTATCGCGGCAGCCGAAATATCCCGTACCAATTTGCCACACGAGGTCACCTCCATATTTCAGATGGTATTCGCTCAACCCGCCTTCGCCTGTATTCTGTGCAAAATTTCCCATTCCGGCGCCTTTGTTCATGGCCATTATGGCATTTTTGCTGAGTGCCCCGTAACTCATGGCCGAAATATTGAGCAGACTGGCAGAATAAGGTTGCCTGCAGTTTCGTCCCCCAATCTTTATGCGGGGCAAACCCTTTCCATGCTCCGGTTTTTTGGCATAAATGGAGTGGTCTATCCACTCATATCCTACTTTATAAACATCCATCTGGGTGCCAAAAGGGGAGGTGTCGTTTACCTTCTTCGAACGTTGATAGACCAATGTCCTGAAAATCCGGTTGATGGGCCGTCCCTCAGTGTCTGTTTCAACAAAATATTGCATGATCTCCGGACGCAGCGATTCAAGCAGATACCGTCCGTGGCCAATGACCGGAAAATTTCTTCTGATGGCTTGTTTGTGTTGTAAAATGTCGGAATATCCAATAAGTATTAATGGCCCGAAAAAGATCAGGCTCCACAAAACAGGACGCCAGATAAAGTAAATAAGTATTATGGAAACAATAATGATAATAGAGGTCAGGATAAAGGTGTTTCTCGCTTTCATAAGTATTTTTTATTGATAATTATTTTGTTTATTCAGATTAATCACATTAACAACCCTTTCTTTTTTTGGTATTTCATCATTCATGATCGCCACAAAAGCGTTGGCAATCTTTTTAAAGACTTCATCGGTCGGGTGCAATTCATCATACCAGTAAGCCCCATGTTTTTTATGATCCTTTTTTCAAGATAACTTGTAAAATCACGGGAATCAACATGATATATATTGTGGTATTCTTTTCCGAGTTCAATCAACATTTCATTGAAATCAAACATCAATGCCTTGATGATCTCTTCCTGCGTTGCCTGATCATAAATGCCCATAATCTCCAGCGGTTCCTTCAGCCATTGGCCGTTGTTTTCGAACATCCGGATACCGAATTTCCGGGAATCATTGGGAATGGCATAATCATAACCCTGTGTAATTACTTTAAGGCTGTCGAAACGGGCAAGGTCTGTTCTCCTGAAAGTTTCAAAAAGGATTTTATATTCCAGTTTTAATGATACCAGCCAAATATAATATTGTTTATTAATATATCGGCGTCCGTTAACAATCTGCTTGAGCAGGGTCGTATCAATATTTTTTTTAAACCGGTTCAGTGAATCCGCATAGACATGATACCCGGGAGGGCAAAAATCGGATTTGCACATGTCAACCTGATGCAGGTTGTCGCACAACAGCCGCCAGTTGGTATCGTTTTTATTGAAAAAACTTTGCGGATTACTCCACAGCGAATCCAGCAAGTGGTTGACAATATTTATTTTTAGCCGGCTGGTATCGCCTTGGCTAAAAGAGGCCAACCCGGATAAAACAAAAATAAAAGCGAAAAGATATTTCATAACATGTTGAAAGTTCAAACTTTATAAACTCCCGTCCATTAGTCGTATAACAGGTGGATTTTATTACACCAAACAGAATTATACCGGTTTTCAATTAAAATTGGTAATATCCTATTTTTGTAAAGTAATTGCATACTTATAAAAATCAAAAGCATGGTCAATCCAATTGATAAATTAATCGTTGTTGGCGACCGGGTACTGATCAAGCCGAAAACCGGAACGGGAAAAACCCGGAGCGGCCTTTTATTGCCCCCCGGCTACAAAGAAAAAGAGGAGATACAAAGCGGTTATGTGGTAAAAACAGGGCCGGGGTATCCCATTCCGCTTCCTTCGGAGGGGATTGACGAGCCCTGGAAGAAAAAAGAAGAAACCATCCATTACATTCCCTTGCAGGCAACGGTGGGTGACCTCGCTATCTTTCTGAAAAAGGGGGCTGTAGAAATACAGTTCCACAATGAGAAATATTTTATCGTACCGCAACATTCCATTCTTTTGCTTGAGCGTGATGACCTTTCCGTTGATTAAACTGAAAAAAATGAATCACGGTTACAGCATGATACTGGTGCTGATCCTGATGATGGCGGTTGCGGGATGTAAGCGGGCATCCAACAAGCAGGATATTAAAACCCTGTTTGTTCAACATGAAAAAAACCTGGTTTCGGAAGTTCATTATGCAGAAGGGTTTGATGTTTACAGGCTCACAGGGGCAACCCGGATTGTGGTTTACCATTCGGGTGACAAAGCCCGGGGAAGCGATGATTTTTTTATTGTGGATAAAGATATTGCCGGACAATATCGTGATTCATCCAATGTTTTTACAGGCTCCCCCCATGATGCAGCCGTTTTTTCCGCAACCCAGTTAAATGCTTTTGAAAAGCTGGGCATACTGGATAAAGTGGTTGGCATTTCGGAAGCGGCTTACATCAATAACCCGTTTATTCGTGAGCAGGTTGAAAAAGGGAATATTGCCGAGTTGGCCGGCAATGGCATTTTTTTTGCTGAGAAAACGCTCATCGTCAACCCTTCCGTAATATTTTATACTCCCTATTCCATTGACAACCTGCATGCTTTGGACATTACCAAAATCCCCCGGGTATCGTTTAACGATTATCTGGAAACCAATCCGCTGGGCAGGGCTGAGTGGATCAAATTTACCGCTGCCTTTTTCAATAAATCTGATGAAGCGGATCGCCTGTTTGATGTCATCGTTGAGGAGTACAATAAATATAAACGGATGGCGGAAAATGTGACTGACCGCCCGACCGTTTTTACGGGTAAATATTTTAACGGGCAATGGTTTGTTGCAGGCGGGAAGAGCTATGCCGCCGGGTTGTTTGCCGATGCCGGTGCAGATTATATCTGGAAAAATGACCGTCATACGGCAAGCTTTCCGCTGGAATATGAGGTGGTTTACCAGAAAGCCCATGATGCGGATTACTGGCGGATCATGGGTTCTTATGGCGAAAAGGCTTCTTACATTGCACTTGAAGAAGAGAATGAATTGTACAAACATTTTAAAGCCTTTACAGAACACTCCGTGATTTATTGCAATGTTCAAAAAACAGCTTATTTTGAAAACAGCCCCCTGGAACCGCAGATTGTACTGGCTGATTTGATCAAGGCCTTCCATCCGGACTTGTTGCCGGGCTACCATCCGAAATATTTCAGATTAATGAAGTGATAGAAAGATGGAAGGCAGAAGAACGGAATGACAGAAGGATGAAATGGTGGAATGGCGGAAAAAAGTATAAAACCCCCGGGATGTGAAACAATCACCTACGGCCTGCAAAAAGTGCCTTTGGCAATTTTGAGCCGGCGTATCTCGTATTTGATCTGGCCTTCCTTAACGGCAGGATTTTTTTTAATGATCTTTTCGGCTTCTTCTTTTGTCGGGACATTCAGGATCAGCACACCCTCGTTGTAATTACTAAAATTTCCCTGCATCATTACAAAATCGTTGCTATTGTTCAGGTTAGACATAAAAATGCGGTTTTCCCGCGACATTCGATCAAGGTCGCCGAAATAATCATCATTAAAGATTAACCGGACAAGTTCATAGGTTACCATCTCATAAGGTTTTTTCGCCCCGCAAACCCAGTTGTTTGCCACCGTTAATGGTAAAGTCTCTGTAATGTATATGCCTGAAGCAACAACAGGGTCAGCCCGGACTATTTTCTTTGCCTTTTCAATGTTTTCAGCCTGAATGATCATCATGCCCCCGCCATCTTTAAATTTCCCGTCGGCTTTCACTATTTTCTCCGACGTCAGTTTATTGATATACTGAGTGTGACCGGTTTGCGAATGGTTTTCCTGCTGGACAGACGTTAGGGGTTTTGCAGGATTGGGATTGAGAAAAACAAAAAACATGCTGTTGTCCGACTGGCCGTTTACCAAGCCGGTTGTCAATGCAAAGCAAAGGAAGGTTATCCAAAATAAACTCTTTTTCATAAAATTACCATTTTGATTCGGCGTGTAAAAATACAAAATATATAACTGAAAAAACGGAAATGGATTTGACCTGCATTTTTTGAAAACCCAACGTTTTATCAGGTGGTTTTCTTTTTTGCTTTCAACAGATAGACAGGAAATAACAATAACAGAAGTAAGGTGGCAATGGCGATTCCGCTTCCGGGATTGATTTTATCAGCCAGCCACCCGATGAGCGGTGCGAGCATGGCGGTAATCAGCGATTTGGCCTGCGAGTTGGCTGATAGTGTGGTGGCCCAGGCTTTTTGTTTTGACAAATTGGCTACCAGTGCCACACCCACCGGCTTGCGCAGGTTTTCAATGATCAGGATCACCACAAAACCAACGATGGCGGCCACATAAACATCCATTGAAAAAACAATCCCGGTCATTATTCCGGCAAATAAACCGACAACGATTGTCAGGTTCATGGTTTTAAAATAATCGGGAAACAACGCGGTAAACCGTCCGGCATTATGACTGGCAATGGCTGTAAGCAGGTAAATAACGAAATAAATGCTGCCCACCGTTACGGCCACTTTCTGGTCATTGGTCAGAAATGCAAGAACAGGCAGTGCCAGGGCATATTGTTTCAAAAGCGGTTGGATGTAATCTTTAACCGCCCGGTAATAGCCCGTATAAAGCGATGAACTCGTCAGGACACGGATAAAAGTAAGTTTTCTGAAACTGAGAAAAAAAGCGTTGATTACTTCTTTGAACTCTTTGACAATCAGGGAAGCCGAAAAAGGGATGTTCTTGCCGTCAAGATATTTTGGATAAGACCAGACCAAAAACATGTCCACGATGTAAGGGATTACCGTAGCGGGAAAAATGAGCCGGAAACTGCCGGTATAAAACACGATGAACCCTGCAATAAGTGATGACAAGGCCGTTCCTGCCTGCGACCACGAACGGGTGTGCCCGTAATAATCCACCTTTTGTTTTTCCCTGTTGTTTCGTTTCAGGTAATCGAAGATCATGGCTTTGTGCACCCCGGTACGAAAGGCATCCCCGATGGCAAAAACGAACATGGCAGCAGCAAACCATAAAAAATGATTGGCCAAATAGAAAAGAATAAAGGAAAGAATATATAGGACAAACGAAGTAACCAGTGTCCTGCGACGGCCCAGGGCGTCGGCCACCACACCACTGGGGATTTCGGTAATGGCTAATGTGATCTCCCGGATGGAATACAATACGCCGATCATTAGAAAATCCATCCCTTTTTCAAGAAAAAACAAAACCAGGAAAGCATCGAAAAACCGCAGGTTCTTTAGAAAACCATACAGACAGAATTTGTAATACTGACGGTTTTTATCAATACGGTTATCCATCCCAAAGCTTTTCCTCAAAAATAGGAATAATCACAATTGAACATCAAAAAAAAGCCACGGACGTAAACGTATCCGTAGCTTAATGGTTTGGTTCAAGCATCAATTATGTTTTTTGGGCTTATTTGCTCAAATCATACATATAAGTTAAGGTCAGGCTGATGTTCATGTTTCTGAACGACTTATAACCGTTGTCTTTTGCATTTTGTTTATCATCTTTGCTGTCAAATTTATTGGTATCAAGAAATCCCATCCCGAAGCGTAAATCCGCGCCAAGTTTTCCGGGGCCAACTTGTTTTTGGACACCACCGCCAAGATACATGCCGAGATCAAACCGCCTGTAATCTTTCGGGTCTTGATACCAATCGTCATCTTTGACCTTATCTTTCTTAAACCTGATTCTCCCCTTTGTAGTATTGTTATCAAAATTTGTTTTATAGTGGCCTCCGATTTTATAGCCAAAATAGGGCCCTAAATTTCCATAAAACTGAAAATCAGAACCGAAAACAAATTTCACCAAAACAGGTAACTGCATGTAATGGTAACGCTCCGAGAATTTATAGTCATACTCAGAGGATAGCGTGCTTTTTTCCCCGTCGCTCACATTGAAAGATGTTTTGTCTCCATCGGTAATAAAAAGCAGTTCAGCGGTTAAGGAAATCATGTCCGAAAATTCATAATTTCCGACAGCACCAAATTCAAGGCCTGTAATCCATCCGCCTTTTGAGTCGTCATCTTTGTTGTATTTACCCGTTATCTTAGCAAAATTAACACCCAGACGGGGGTCCGACACTGAACTGACTGAAACCCGGTAAAGCCAGTAATACGGTCATAAAAAGAATTAATAGTTTTTTCATAATTGTACGGTTTTAGGTTATTTTTTAAAAAAATTAGTGGTCATGCAAAAATAAAGCAGAAAAATGAGATAATCAATAGCAAGTTTGAAAACACCCGATTGCGGTTTAATCTTTATTCTTTTACCCCTAATCTTTTATCTTTGCCCTGCATGGCCAAAACCAGCATCACATACCGGCGGATATGGAATGTGGCTTATCCCATTATTCTTGGCAGTGTGGCGCAAAACCTGATCAACTTTACCGATACCGCATTCCTGGGCAGGGTAGGGAAAGTGGCGTTGGGTGCAGGTGCCCTCGGTGGTATTTTTTACCTCGCAGTCATGATGCTGGGACTGGGTTTCGGGACAGGTGCACAGATTATCATTGCCCGCCGTTACGGAGAAAAAGACTTTAAAAAGATCGGTTCTGTGGTTGACCATTCCGCTATTTTTCTTTTTCTCCTTGCCATCGTTACATTCACACTGCTGCAGTACGGTTCGGATGCTTTGCTGAAACATACTGTAAAGTCAGAAGCTGTGCTCGAAGAAACCATGCTTTACCTGAACATCCGTTCTTTTGGCGTTTTCTTTGCGTTTATGAACATGACTTTCCGGGCTTTTTACGTGGGACTGGCCAAAACCAAAGTGATTACTTACACCACTTTTGTCATGGCAGCGGTGAATATCGTACTCGATTATGCTTTTATTTTCGGTAACTGGGGCATCCCGGTAATGGGTATTGAAGGTGCGGCACTGGCTTCTGTAATTGCCGAAGCTTTTGCCCTTGCATTTTTCATTGTTTATACCATTATCACGGTACGGTTTTCAGATTATGATCTGTTCCGCTTTGTCACTTTTTCTTTCAACCGTCTGGGCAGGATATTACGTGTGGCCGTTCCGGTGATGATGCAGTCGTTTATTTCACTTTCGGTGTGGTTTGTCTTTTTTCTGTTTATCGAAAAGCTGGGTGAGATGTCCTTGGCGGTTTCCAACATCATCCGCAGTGTATTTGTTGTACTGATGATGCCGATCTGGGGATTTGCCACAGCCACCAACACGCTGGTAAGTTACCTCCGTGGGAAAAACAAAGATGATGAAGTGATGTCGCTGGTGGGGAAAATTGCCGTGCTGTGCTTTTTCGGGGTGCTGGCCATTGTCACTTTGGGGGTGTTGTTTCCCCGTCTGATCATGGAAGTTTACACCAACGACCCTGCCCTTGTGCAGATGGGGGTCCCCATATTATATGTAGTTAGCGTGGGGGCATTGTTTTTGTCAATTGGTTTTATTCTTTTTAATGGTGTTTCGGGAACCGGGAAAACCAATATATCACTTATGATCGAAGTGGGTGTGCTGACTATTTACCTGGTGTATGTTTACCAATTGGTTTACCGGTTTCATGCCGATGTTTCGGTTACATGGACTGCCGAATGGATCTACGGTTCACTTCTTGCCGTCCTGTCATTTATCTATCTGCGGATTGGCAACTGGAGAAAAAGCCGGATCTAAATTAGAAAAAAGTATTAGTTTTATCTTTTCAATTAAACAAATCCGTCAACGATGAAATTAACCAAATTACAAAAACGATTTCTTGTCATTACCGGGATTATTGTGGGTATCCTGGTTATTGCAGTTATTGCCATCAACATTTTCCTTGCCACTGTCATCAGGGGGAAAATTGATGAGGCACTGAATAAAAGCACCACAGATTATCAGATCACGATCAAAAGGGTGGGGGTGAACATCCTGACGGGAAACCTGAATATCAGGGGGTTGAAAATTATTCCCGACAGCAGCCTGATCAATGATGTAAAACAGGGAAAAACCAACCTGAAATTTATACAGCACAGTGAGATTGGACTTTTCCGGATTGCGGGAGTTGATCTTTATAAAGCTATTGTTCTCGGTGAGATTTATGCACGGAAAATTGAGATCAGGAAGGCAAACATACGAATTGATAAAGGACCGAAACCTTCAAAAACCGTTGAGGAAACAGAAACTAAAAACAACGATAAAATTAATCTCGATTCCATTTACATCAAAGGGCTGAACAAAATAAACCTGCATGAAATTGATCTGGTCAACTGCAAACTGGAAATATTTGACCTTGCAAAAGATGAAAAATTATTTTCTACCGGTAGCCTGGACCTGTCTCTCCATTCAGTTGATTTTGTGACATATCCTGACAACCCGAATGTTTTCCGGATGGAATTTTCAAAATTCAAAGCGGAACTCTCAACCCAATCACTGATGCTTCCGGGGGGTTGGTATAATCTGGATATTAATAAACTATATTACAACAATGCAGAAAATTTTCTTCGGATTGACGGGCTGGGTCTCCACCCGACATACAAGGATAAGTATAAAATGGCCAAAGCCTTTAAATATACCAAAGAGATCGTTGACCTGGATATTGATAAAATATTTATCCAATCGTTTAATCTCATAGATGCAACGACGAAAAACATGGTTTTCATCGACAGCATTGGAATTAGCGGGCTTAATGTGGCCATCCTGAAAGACAAGCGTTATCCGTTTAATGAAACACTGCGGCCCAAACTTCCGCATCAGCTTCTGAAACATCTCGGTTTTCCACTTTACATAAAAATGATCAACCTGACGGGCAGCAACCTGGTTTACCAGGAAAAAATGAAAGATATTAAAGAACTGATGACGGCCAGCCTGAGCGATCTGAATGTTAATGTTCAATTCGTTACTTCCGTAAAAGACAGTATCCGAACCGGTAAAAGGATGAAAATAAAGTTGAAAGCCAACTTCATGAAAAAAGTACCGTTGAAGATTGATTTTGTTTTTCCGCTAAACACCGTAAAGGATACTTTTTATTTTGCCGGTTCATTGGGGGCGGCAAATTTGAAAATATTTAATCAGGCTGCATTTCCTGCCATTGGTATGCAGTTTGTCAAAGGCCATTTGGAAAGTGTGCATTTTAAAGGGAGTGCCAATGATTCTGTTTCCAGTGGTCAAATGACCATGCTTTATAAAGACCTGAATGCAGAAGTGCTCAAAAAAGACCGCATCAGAAAAAACAAATTTTTGTCGTGGGCTGCCGATGCGGTTTCACGCTCCGGGAACCCGGGTAAAAAAGGCAAAACCCGTGTTGCCATTATGGGTTTTAACAGGGTGATGTATAAAGGGTTTGGTAATTTTGTGTGGAAAACCCTGCAAACAGGTATTGTCAACACGGTTTCCCCTTTTGGCAAAACGGTAAAAGACGATAAAGCGGTAAAACAAAAACGGAAAGAACAAAATCAAAAGCAAAAAACTGAAAAAAAAACATTAAAACAAACTGGCAAAACACAAAAACAAAAGGAGTCTTCTCAAAAAACCAAGCAAAAAAAGAAAAAAAAACAAAAGAGGAAATAGGAGAGGGGAAGTTGGTTTAAAAGACTTTCCAGCGTACGAAACTCCCGGAAATGCCGTCATTGGATGATGATTGAAGCCAACCTGACAGATATCGAAAATCCCCGTGCGTTGCCTACCAGTCAGATTTAACGGCGGAAGTGCAAAATGTTTGATGAAATTTAAGTGAGAATGAAATGTAGTAGTTATTTTTGCCGCCATGAATACAACACCTTTTTTCCTGGATACCGAAACGGCATCGTATGTTATCGGTGAAAAAGCCCTTGAATCTTCGGTAAAACAATTCGACAAATATCCCAGGTATGTTGTGCTGGTTGACGAAAACACACGGGAACATTGCCTTCCCGTATTTCAGCAAAACCTGCCCGATATTACGATTAACGATGTAATCTGCATCGAAAGTGGCGAAGAAAAAAAGAACCTGGATCAGGTACTCTTTATCTGGAATGAACTCACCCGTCTGAATGTTGACCGTGATGCCTTGATGATTCACCTGGGTGGCGGAGTACTGACCGATATCGGTGGCTTTGTGGCGGCCACTTACAAACGGGGAATTGATTTTGCCAACGTGCCCACCACTCTGCTGGGAATGGTTGACGCAGCCATCGGGGGGAAAACAGGGATTGATTTCGGGAAGTTTAAAAACCAGGTGGGATTGTTTGTTGACCCGGTATCAGTAATTATTGACCCTTTGTTTTTAAAAACCCTGGCCGACAAACACTGGCAGTCGGGATTTGCCGAAGTGCTGAAATACGGATTGATCATTGACCATGAACTGTGGCAATGGCTTTACGGTAAAAATTATCGGGAGATTGATTACTGGAACAAGATCATCGTAAGGGCGGCACGTGATAAAATTAATATCGTCAGGCACGATTTTAAAGAAAAAGGAGTTCGGAAAAACCTGAACTTCGGACATACTATCGGCCATGCTTTTGAGAGCTTTTTCCTGAAAATGAATAAACCGGTCACGCACGGACAAGCCATTGCAGCCGGGATGATTTGCGAATCATGGCTGTCAGAGCAGAGGATGGATATGGAATGTTCGAAACGGGAAGAAATTGTGGAGATGATTGACAGAAACTTCCCCCGTTTGCCCGTGTCTGAAAATGATCTCCCCACACTCATGGAACTGATGCGGCAGGACAAAAAGGTCAGGGAAGGGAAATTACATTTCAGCCTGCTGAAAAGGATGGGAAAGGCCGTGCACGATAAAGAAGTGAGTTCGGGCCTCGTCCTGAAAAGCATTGAATTTTATTTACACAACAGCTAATCTTTATGGCAGGCACCATCAAACTGGATTTAATAAACAAAGACCTTTTCGGAACCTGTTACCTCAGCGGTTCGAAAAGCATTAGCAACCGCCTGCTGATCATGGCTTTTGTCGCCCGGAAGAATATCCGGTTTGTCAATTTGTCGAAAGCGGATGACACCCGGATGCTTGCCCGGAGCCTGAAGCAGGTAAGGATTTGTGCTTCATCCCAGGTGCCCATGATCATTGATGCCCGTAACTCGGGAACATTGTTCAGGTTTTTAACCGCAAGTTTGGTTACCCAAAAAGGTTTGTGGCATTTAACAGGCACAAAACGTATGTATGAACGTCCGGTGAAACCCTTGGTGGAAGCCCTCATAACACTGGGCGCCGATATCCAGTACTGTTGCCGTCCGGGCTTTCCACCCATTAACATCAGGGGCTGTAACCTGAAAAAAACAAAAGTGGAAATTGATGCTTCCGTGAGCAGCCAGTTTATTTCAGCCCTGATGATGATAGGCCCCTGTATGAAAAGCGGTTTGCAGATCACAATGACCGGCAAGGTGGTTTCGTTTCCTTACATTGAAATGACCCGCCGGTTGATGCATGAATTTGGCATTGAATGTCAGATAAAAAAGAATGTGATCACGGTTCCCAATACTGTTTATCAGCCGAAAAATATGATGGTTGAACCTGACTGGAGTTCCGCCTCCTATTGGTACCAAATGGCAGCACTATCAGATAGAGCTGAACTCGCTTTGCCGGGATTGAAAAAAGAAAGTGTTCAGGGCGACCGGGTTTGTGCCGATATTTTTAACCGGCTCGGGGTTCATACCGGTTTCAACGATAACGGGATTACTTTACAAAGGAAACCTGATGAGGTAAGAGAGTTTGAATATGACTTTACCGGCTGTCCCGACCTAATGCCGGCTGTAATGGCCACCTGTGCTGCAAAAAAAATACCGGCTGTTTTCAACGGCATCGCCCATTTGCGTTACAAAGAATCCGACAGGATTGAGAGTTTAACCCGGGAGCTGGCAAAAGTGGGGGCGACATTTAAAGTTTCCGGTGATACGGTAAAAATGACCCTCGGCAAGGAAATTCCTCAAACCGGCATTGTTGCTTTTGAAACTTATAACGATCATCGCCTGGCAATGGCCCTTGCACCACTTGTCTTGGAACTGGGCGAGGTGTCGATTGAAAATCCTGAAGTCGTCGAAAAATCCTATCCCGCATTCTGGAAAGATATCCAAAACATCGGATTGTGCTCAGTGGAAGCCACCACCTGATTTCCTTAAAACGACTGTAAATGCGGGCAAAGAAAGTGAAACTTCTTTTTTGCCGGTTAATAAACTGTTTGTAGTAAATAATGGCTAAATTTTATTTTGATGTGCCGGGTAAGATACTATCCCAAAAAGTGTGTAAAGTGCATCTTAACTAAATTTGGAGTTGATAAAACTTTAAAATATTTAGCATATGAAAAGAATACACTTTACACAGGAGCAAGTTACGAAGATTTTAGAAGACA
>CAJVWU010000006.1 GCA_913009755.1 uncultured Bacteroidia bacterium | reverse complement strand
TTTTATCACCGTTAGTTTATTTAACAGCACTAAAATAGGTGATGAGATTTACCGGTCAAATACTGTGTAAAGAACTTTTGCACAGTTATTTGCCGGTTTTGTTAATAACTATCTTGCGGATTTAAGGTTTTATTATAATCATTTGAAATAATCGTATTCGGAATATTTATTCCAAAGCTTTTTGCAAGTAATAAAACTTCTGGTTTATTTAAGGATGTTGTTGAGTAAGATCCTAATACAACATTACATTTATTAATTATTGAGTTTATAGTAAAATCTTTAAGAGTCTTATTGTGAAAACGTAAAAATGAATTAACTTTTTCATTCAATAAATCTGTATTATTATTATGGAACTTATCAAAAATATCCCTGACACCATTATAAGGTCTTCTAAACCAAATAGACGATACATTTTTTAACAAATTAGAATTTTTAAAAACAATTTCCGAATCATCATATTGACTTCCAAAATTAAAATTTATAGATATTTTTCTAAAATTAAATTCTTGATATATAGTTGTTTTTCCATTGTACCTAATATATTTTTGACCTAATTTAATAAACCAATCAAGCACGTCATTTGTGGAATAGTCATCTATTTCAGAAAACAAAATATGCAAAATAAAATTATTATTGTAAATAATTATTTTTTCTAATTTCAAGATCTATTTTATAAAACTCGAACATCCCAATAAGGAATGTTCGAGTTTTAAAGAAATTGAACCCTTTTTTATGGTTAGATAAATCATGTTTCTGGAATCCATTGATCAGTCTTAGGATCAGATTGATTTTCACCATTAGGTAGCCTTGTGTTTTGTGTTGTTTGAGTGATTTCTGGTGATCCTGATGTATCTCCACCATAAATTGAATTTAAATCTACTTTATCCATTTTGGAATCAAAACTTAATTTTAATAAATCTTTATTTTTCATTTTTATAAATTTTTATGTAATAAATATTTATACTCCCTCTTGTACACCAAACCCCATATAACTCACAATAGTATTTCCAATTAAATACTATTTTATTTTTTATTCCGTTCCGGCCGGGTGGGAGTTAAAGGGGGAAACCGGAAACGGCTATTGTCTGTCAAACTTATTCTTCCCAAGCCAAAAGATATATTTTGTTGTGCAACAGTGCACATAGTTATAGCTGCGAATAAAATTTCTGGTAAAATATTTTTGTTTCCAAATAAACTCACTTCTGTGTAATAAAAAGAGTACTTGGTGTAATAAGTTAAGGTATGCAGTTAGTAATGGAGTAAGAAGCTGCGGTGGTGGGGGGTAAATAAATGAACCACAACACTTTAACAGTGTTTTACAGAATATGTCAAGTATTTTGCAAAAACTCTTTGTCATTGTAGATGATTGTTTCGGGTCTTCAAAGTTAAACATTTTTTTGAAAGTAGTTGTTTTGTACCTGAATATTTTTCGGAAATAATTATTACATTCGCAAAATGTAATTTACAATTTGTAATTTACAAAATGTTAATAAAATGAAAAAACCAGTAAATCCTTTTATCACTGCCGGTTATTATGGGGCAGTATATTTTTGTGACCGGGAGAATGAAACCAAAACGATGTTGCAAAATACAACAAACGGGCTGTCAACAACCCTTGTTGCCATCAGGAGAATAGGGAAAACGGGATTGATCAAACACGTACTTGGTAAATTGCCTTCGGATTACACCTCCGTTTATATTGACATCCTTCCGACGGAAAAGATGAATGATTTTTTAAATACGTTGGTCACTGCGGTGATGAATTCTATCCCGCAAAGATCGGGTACGGGGAAAACGATCATGAATTTTATTAAATCATTACGCCCGGTCATCACTTATGACCCGCTTACCGGAATGCCCCAGGCAACGATTGATGTCCGTCAGGGGGAAAATGAAAAACACATTGAAAGTGTTTTTAAATATCTTGATAAATATCCGAAAAATGTCGTTATTGCCATTGATGAGTTTCAACAAATTCTGGAATATCCGGAAAAAAACACCGATGCCTGGTTGCGTTCTTCCATACAATCATTGCGCAATGTCATTTTTATTTTTTCAGGGAGCCGCCAACATTTGATGCGCGATCTTTTTGCTGATCCCACAAGACCGTTTTACCGGAGCACCAGTTTACTCAATATTGGTAAGATTGATTCTGATGCTTATACCTCCTTCATCATCAGACATTTCAAAAACAATGGCAGAAAAATTACGGAAAACATTGTAAAAGAAATGCTTGATTGGACTGATGTGCACACTTATTATGTCCAGCTTCTTTGCAATAAAGTATTTGCTGCCGGTCATAAGGAAATAACATCGGAAAAATGGAAATCGGAAGCACACAAACTACTCGAGGAGGAAGAAATCCTTTTTCTTAAATATCGTGAGTTACTCACAAAACAGCAATGGCAGTTGCTAAAAGCGATAGCCCGTGAAGGACAGGTTTATTCTCCTACTTCCAAAGATTTTGTTTCTAAGCATTCGCTGGGAAGCCCGGCAACGGTTTTACGTTCCCTGGAGGCATTGCTAAAAAAGCAAATGATCTACACCAACTATGACCCGGATAAAAAAATGTTCTATAAAGTATATGATCTTTTGTTGAGGCGGTGGCTGGAAGAGTAATGTGGGACATTCAGCAATACCCCATCCTTATATTTATCAATAAAATATGTTAGTAAATCAGTAAAGAAAAAAACCCGAAAAAAGCTAAATTCGGGGTAACATCTTTACAATTAGGGCCAAAGTACGCAAATTATTCAATACGAACCTTCGGATTAACTTTAACCCAAATCCGGCATTAGAAAGTTAGCCGGGGTTCCTCCCCTCCACCCATTTTTCAAACGGTTCCGGATCTTTGCTGTCCAGCATATAAATATATTGCCTCATCAACTCAGCCCATTGGTTGCTGGTGAAACGTTTGTCAAAAAAACGGTATGAAACCCTTTTGCCAAAGGTAATTTTGATGGTTTGGTTTTTCTGTCGTGAAAGTTCATCGGGCAACAGCATCATTTCAAAGTTTGTTTTAATGTGCAGGCGCTTGCGGAGGTTGGCAAGTGTGTAAAAATGGTTGCTGTTCTTTCCGCTGATAAAGGTGGGTACTACATCCCTTTTAAAGCGTTTGGCTTTGGTGATAAATGTGGGTTTCCATTCCAGGTCTTTGATCACACCCCTTTTTTTTCGCGAGACAAGGCCGAAAGGAAAATAACAGATTATTTTGTCGGAAGCAAATGTTTCGTTAATGATCCGGATGTTTTCGGTATTGCTGCCCAGTTTGTTGATGGGGATAAAAAGCACTTGCAGGGTCTTAATGTTCATCAGCAGGTCGTTTACCGGAAACACAATATCGTTTCTTGCCCTGCTGACGGCCAGCATCAGGGCCATCCCGTCAAGTCCGCCCAAAGGATGGTTGGATGCAATGATGCACCGGTCTTTTTTCGGGATGTTCTCCAGGCCAACCACATCAAGCTTTGTATTCATGTCTTTGAGCACGGCATCAATAAATTCAATCCCGTTGAGATGGCCGTAATGGATTAACAGTGTGTTAAGAAATTCCTGATGGATCAGGCGTTTCATCAGGCCCGTGACAAAACCCGGTAAAAGCTTTTTTAATGTCGGGCTTTTGTCTTTGATCACCTTGTCAATGTCAATTAACCTCACCCCTGCGGCCACGGCTTTCCCCTTTTCCGCTTCTGTGTATTCTTTATCTGGCATACAGCAAATATAAAAGTTTTCGGGGCATGCAACACTTTTCAACAAAATATGAAATTATTTGATGTTAATAAGTTTTTGCCGGAGAACTTGTAAGAGAAATAGTTGTTGTTTTTCAATTTTTTAAGACACTATAATTTCAAAAAACTACCCAAAAAACGTAACATTTTGTTAACATTGTGGTAAAAGGTGGTAAATAATGTTAATTTGTGGTAAATAATTTATACATTTACGCCATAATTCCGTGTTTATAAATGCTTAATATTCTGGGAACATACGAGTGTAAAGTTGATGCCAAAGGACGGCTGATGTTTCCTGTGGCTTACAAAAGCCAGATGGGCGAAGAGTTGAAGCAGGGATTTGTCATTAAGCGGAGCATATTCAAGAAATGTCTTGAGCTTTTTCCTATCGCCCAATGGCGGGACGAATCGCAGATGGTAAGCCGGTTGAATATGTTTAAAAAGAAAAATGCGGAGTTTGTTACCAAGTTCATGGCCGGTGTAAAACCGGTTGAACCGGATGGGTCGGGCAGGTTATTAATCCCCAGGGACCTGTTAAAATATGGCGGAATCACCAAAGAGATCGTGTTAACCTCGGTGGTCAACAGAATTGAGATTTGGGACAAGACAGCTTATGAACGGGCTGTTGATTATGATCCTGATGATTTCGCCAACCTGGCTGAGGATGTAATGGGTGATTTGGAAAACGATCAATAAACAGATGTATCACATACCGGTTTTGCTCAACGAAAGTATTGAAGGGCTTAGTATTAAGCCGGGAGGTACTTATGTGGACGCCACTTTCGGAGGGGGAGGCCATTCGCAGGCTATACTTCATCACTTGGGCAATGGCAGGCTTTTTGCCTTTGATCAGGATAGTGATGCCGGCCAAAATATTCCCGATGATGACCGTTTTGTTTTAATAAACAGCAATTTCCGTTTCCTGAAAAATTTTCTTCGCCTTCACGAAGCCCTGCCTGTTGACGGCATTCTGGCCGACCTGGGCATTTCATCACACCAGATTGATGTGGCTTCAAGGGGTTTTTCCTCCCGTTTTGATGCACCGCTTGATATGCGCATGGACCGGAATCAGGATTTAACCGCTGCACACATTGTTAATGAATATGACGAACAACACCTGAAAAACGTGTTTAAAAAATATGGCGAAATCAGGAACAGCGGCTGTATTGCCAGGGCAGTTATCAGGGCACGCAATGACGGGGAAATCAAGACAACATTTCAACTTGCCGAAGCGGTTCGTTCCTGTTTCCCGGCAGAAAAACTCAACAAATTCATGGCCATGCTGTTCCAGGCATTGCGCATTGAAGTGAATGATGAAATAAGCGCCCTGGAAGACTTTTTAAGGCAAACGCCTGATGTGCTGAAAACAGGGGGACGGCTGGTTGTTATGGCTTATCACTCGCTTGAAGACCGGCTTGTGAAGAATTTTATGAAATCGGGAAACCTGGAAGGCACAATTCAAAAAGATTTTTACGGCAACCACCTGCTGATTTTTAAAGTGTTGACCGGTAAACCCATTGTTGCGGGTGAAGAAGAAATAAAATTAAATAATCGTGCACGCAGTGCCCGGTTACGCATTGCTGAAAAAATATGAAATGACGGAAAGCAAAAACATAAGGAAAGAACCTGATGTGCATAAACCGAAACGTTCCGGTACAAGGCAGAACAAAATAGGTGTTGCATTAAAAAAAATACTGGGTGGCGAGATCATCGGCGCCGGTACGTTCAGGTTTTTGCCCTTTTTAATTTTTGTAGCTTTTCTGGCATTTGTTTACATAGCCAACAACTATCTCGCTGAAAATAAAATCCGGGAAATCAACCGCCTGAACAAAGAGGTCAGGGAAATACGGTATGAATTTATAACTACAAAATCAAAACTTGAAGACCTGAGCAAACAATCTAAACTGGCTACTAAATTAAAAGCAAGAGGGATAAAAGAGAGTACCGAACCGGTTAAAACCATAAAGAAAGATCAAGATACTGAAAATGAGTAGCATCGAGTTAAAAGATATCAAAAAAGACATTTTATGGAGGGTGTACCTTGTCTATTTCTTTGTGCTTTTGTTTGCCCTGCTGGTCATTGGAAAGATCGTTTACATTCAGGTGAAAGAAGGTGATGAACTCCGGGTTTTGGCCAAAACCCAGGAATTAAAAGTTTTTACCATTGAAGCCAACCGCGGAAATATCCTGGATGATGAAGGCAACCTCCTGGCAACTTCGGTGCCGGTTTTTGAAATCAGGATGGATGTGGCTTCACCCAATATACCGGATGCTGTCTTTTATAATAATGTGGATGGTCTGGCAGCCGGTCTGGCCAGGGTTATCGGTAAAAAATCGAAGCAGCAATACAAAAACATCCTCATTAAAAACCGGAAAAAAGGAAAAAGATATGTTTGGCTGGGTAGTAAAATCACTTACGAGCAACTTAAAGAGATCAGAAAACTGCCCATTTTAAACAGAGGGAAAAATGCAGGCGGGTTGATCGTGAAACAAACGCCGAGGCGTGAACTGCCTTTTAAAGAACTGGCCGCCAGGACCATCGGTTTTGAGAGCGGGAATAAAAAATACCTTGTCGGGCTCGAAGGGGCCTATACTGATGTTTTAAGTGGAAAAAACGGCCAACAGGTACGACGCCGGATAAACCACGGCGACTGGATGCCGGTGTATGATGAAAACGATGTGGAGCCCCGCGACGGCCTCGATTTACAAACCACCATCAATGTCAATATTCAGGACATCGCTGAAAATGCTTTGTTACGTCAACTTTTAAAAAACCAGGCCTATCAGGGCTGTGCCGTGGTGATGGAAGTGAAAACCGGAAAAATTAAAGCCATAGCCAACCTGACGTACGACAGCACCGACGGCAAATACAAAGAAACTTACAATTATGCCATTGGCGCCAGCATCGAACCCGGCTCAACTTTTAAGCTCCCCAATATCCTTGTTGCTATCGAAAAAGGAAATGTAAAACTAACCGACAGTGTAATTACAGGAGTGGGTTTTGCCGCCATTCACGGGGTTCCGGTGCAGGATGTCCACAAGGTAGGAAACGGAAGGATCACCGTCCGCGATGTCTTTGAACAGTCTTCCAATGTGGGCATGGCCAAAATCATTACCCGGACTTTTGATAAAAATCCGAAAGCATACACTGACGGCCTGTATGAAATGGGCCTCAACCGCCCGCTGGGCCTCGACTTGAACGGGGAAGGGAAACCCCTGATTAAAAACCCCGGTGACAACGACTGGTGGGGAACAACCCTGACCGTTATGGCTTACGGATATGAGGTGCTGCAAACACCGCTCCAGATGCTTACTTTTTACAATGCCATTGCCAACAACGGCAAAATGGTAAAACCCCGGTTTGTGGAGTCCGTAAAAACGGGGGATGATGTGAAAGAAGAATTTGGGACAGAGGTGCTCAACCCGCAGGTGGTTTCGCCGGCCACCGTTAAAATCGCACAATCGTTGCTTGAAGGGGTCGTAACACGGGGCACGGCACGAAATGCCTTTAAAAATTGCCCGTATTCCGTTGCAGGAAAAACGGGTACTGCCAAAATCGCCTCCGGGGGAAGGTACCTGCGGAATTACAATGCATCGTTTGTGGGTTATTTTCCGGCCGGCCATCCTGAATATTCATGTATTGTTTCCATCAATAAACCCACGGCAGGCAAATATTACGGGGGAAGTGTGGCGGCACCGGCATTCAGGGAAATTGCCGATAAAATCTATTCGACTTCCCTGGCGCTTCATTTTCAAAACGATCTGGCCCGGAAAAAGGCTCCGGCCCCCGTACCGAAAAAACCTGTGGCTTATGATGACCTGGAAAATATTTATGCGGCACTCAATATCAAAACAACCGATCTTGTTTATGATGACCCCTGGGTTGTAGCCGCACAGCAAGATGGGAAACTGACAATTGAACCGGCTGACTTTAAAAAAGGTGTTGTTCCGGATGTAAGGGGCATGAAAGTGAAAGATGCTGTTTTCCTGCTTGAAAACAAAGGCCTGCAAACCCGTATTTCGGGCAGGGGTTTTGTCAGGAGACAATCCCTGAAACCAGGAACTAAACTCAGTAAAGGACAGGTCATTAACCTGCAACTGGCCATTTATTAACAAACATTGATTTGAAGAAGTTAAACAACATATTAACCCACGTAAAAGTCCTTGAAATTATCGGTCATCGCGACCGGGAAATCAACAACATCACCTTCGATTCACGGCAGGTGGGCAAAGGGGATGTGTTTGTTGCCATGTCGGGCACACAGGTTGACGGCCATATTTTTATCCCGCAGGCAATAGAAAAGGGTTGTTCAGTTGTTGTTTGCGAACATCTTCCCCAAAACCTTTCGCCCGGCGTAACTTATGTGAAGGTGAAAGACCCTGCCGAAGCCCTGGGCCTGATGGCCTCAGCCTGGTGGAACTATCCCTCGGAAACATTGAAACTGGTTGGCGTTACCGGAACCAACGGGAAAACAACCACCGTTACCTTGCTTTATCATTTGTTTGAAAGTCTGGGTTACAAAACCGGATTGCTTTCAACCGTATTGAATAAAATTCACGATAGGGAGTTTCCCGCAACACATACCACTCCCGATGCCTTGCAAATAAACCGTCTGCTGAATCAAATGGTGGACCTGGGCTGCGATTTTGCTTTTATGGAAGTCAGCTCCCATGCCATCGAACAAAACAGGATTGCCGGACTGCAGTTTGCCGGGGCTGTGTTTACAAACATTACCCATGACCACCTGGATTATCATAAAACCTATAAAAATTACCTGGAGGCAAAAAAGAAACTTTTTACCGGGTTGCCCCAAAAGGCTTTTGCCCTGACCAATGCTGATGACCGGAACGGTCGCGTCATACTGCAAAACACGAAGGCAAATAAATACACTTACGGGCTGAAAAGCATGGCTGATTTCAAAGGCAAAGTGCTGGAAAATCATTTCAACGGACTGCTGATGCAGGTTGACGGGGAAGAGTTCAACGCATTACTGCCCGGTGAATTCAATGCCTACAACCTGATGTCCACTTATGCCACGGCCCTGCTGCTGGGACAGGATAAAACCGAAGTGTTGGTATCGCTCAGCAAGGCAAAAGGCGCCGAAGGCCGCTTTGAGATAATCCGGTCAAATAACAACATTACCGGAATTGTTGACTATGCCCATACGCCGGATGCTTTGAAAAACGTATTGGAAACCATCAACCAACTCAGAACCCGCAACGAGCAACTGATCACGGTAGTGGGCGCCGGTGGCGACCGCGATAAGGAAAAAAGGCCGAAAATGGCACTTGTCGTTTCAACCCTGAGCGACAGGGTGATCCTCACTTCCGATAATCCGCGCTCGGAAAAACCGGAGCAGATCATCGAAGATATGCGCATTGGGGTCGATCCCGCCAAAAGCGGAAAAACAATGATCATCACCAACAGAAGGGAAGCCATTAAAACGGCAGTGAACCTGGCCCGTCCGGGTGACCTGATCCTTTTGGCAGGAAAAGGACATGAAAAATACCAGGAGATCAAAGGGATGAAATATCCTTTTGATGACAAAAAAATATTAACGGAATATTTAGAAACAGCATAACCGATGTTTTATTATTTGTTTCAATATCTTGACGCAGCATACAACTTCCCGGGGGCAGGTGTGTTCCAGTATTTGTCGTTCAGGGCAGCTTTAGCCATCATCACGTCATTGATCATCAGCCTGCTGTTTGGTAAAAGATGGATCAATTACCTGAACCGCAAACAGGTTGGCGAAACCATCCGTGACCTGGGACTGGAAGGACAACTTGAAAAACAGGGGACCCCAACCATGGGCGGGCTGATCATCCTGGCTTCACTGTTGATCCCTGTTTTGTTGTTTGCCCGGCTTGACAATGTCTATATCCTGCTGATGCTGTTTACAACCGTTTGGCTTGGCATGATCGGGTTTCTGGATGATTACATTAAGGTTTTTAAGAAAAAGAAAGAAGGGCTAAAAGGAAAATATAAAATAATCGGACAAGTCATTCTGGGTCTGGTGATTGGCCTTGTGATGTATTATAGTCCGCAGGTTGTCGTCCGTGAAAAACAAAAGCCGGCAAAAGAGGTGGCGGTTATGATCCAGAAAGAAGGTCCTTCTTCCAATTTTAGTGTTGACGAGCAAAAATCGTTGAAGACAACCATCCCTTTTTTCAAAAACAACGAGTTTGATTATGCCGTATTGCTTGAGTGGATGGGTGGCAATTACCGGAAATGGGCCTTTTTGATCTTTATTCCCATTGTCATTTTAATTATTGTGGCTGTTTCCAACGGGGCCAACCTCACCGACGGCATGGACGGGCTGGCGACGGGGACCTCCGCCATTATCGGGCTTACACTTGGTATTCTGGCCTGGGTGTCGGGCAATATTATTTTTGCCAATTATCTCAACATCATGTATTTGCCCAATGTGGGTGAACTTACCATCTTTGTCAGTGCATTTGTGGGGGCTACCGTTGGATTTTTATGGTTCAATGCTTATCCGGCACAGGTGTTTATGGGTGACACCGGTAGTTTGACATTGGGCGGTATCATCGCCGTGTTTGCCATTCTCATCCGAAAAGAACTGCTCATCCCCATACTTTGCGGGATATTTCTGGCCGAAAGTTTATCGGTCATTTTGCAGGTCAGTTATTTCAAGTATTCCCGGAAAAAATACGGGGCGGGAAGGCGGATATTTAAAATGTCACCACTGCACCATCACTACCAAAAACAAGGTTATCCCGAACCCAAGATCGTACTCCGCTTTTTTATTGTGGGCATCATGCTTTCGGTACTGACCATTGTTACACTCAAACTCAGATAACAATGAAGAACCGTGATGAAACGAAATACCAAAATAGCAATACTGGGAGGCGGCGAAAGCGGTACAGGGGCTGCAATCCTGGCTTTAAAAGAAGGATACCGGGTATTTCTGAGCGATAACGGATCAATTAAAGATAAATACAAAAGCGTTCTTAAAAATTATGAAATCGGTTTTGAAGAAAACGGGCACACTTTGTCACAAATCCTTGATGCCGGCCTGGTGATCAAAAGCCCGGGAATCCCTAACGATGTGCAGGTTGTCAGGTTGTTGAAAGAAAGGGGTATCCCGGTGATCTCAGAGATTGAGTTTGCCGGAAGGTTCACAAAGGCAAAAAAGATTTGCATTACCGGCAGTAACGGGAAAACCACAACCACTTTACTGTTGCATCATATCCTGAAAAATGCAGGATTGAACGCCGGGTTGGCAGGCAATGTGGGAAAAAGTTTTGCCTGGCAGGTTGCTACACACAATTTTGATGTGGTTGTGCTTGAAATTAGCAGCTTTCAACTGGATGGAATGAGTGGCTTTAAAGCGGACATCGCCATTCTGCTGAACATTACTCCCGACCACCTCGACAGGTATGAAGGCAGTTTTGAAAAATATGCACAATCGAAGTTCCGCATCCTTCAAAACCAAACAGAAAATGACGCATTGATTTACTGCTACGATGATCCTGTGATCAGGCAGCAGTTGGAAGAAAAAGAAGTAAAAATGCAACGGTTCCCTTTCAGTCTTAAAGAGGCTGCTTTCGAACAGGGTGCATTTCTTAAAAACAAAAATATAGTTATAAAAACCCAAAATAAACCATTAATTATGACATTGGAAAAATTAGCATTACAGGGTAAACACAACATCTATAACTCAATGGCAGCAGGTATTGCCGCACGGCTGATGGATCTCAGGCACGATTCCATCAAACAAAGCCTGTCGGATTTTCACAATATCCCCCACCGGTTAGAGTATGTGGCCAGTGTGCATGGCATCACTTTTATCAACGATTCAAAAGCCACCAATTTGAATTCCACCTGGTATGCTTTGGAATATTTTGATAATCCGGTTGTGTGGATTGCCGGCGGAATTGACAAGGGCAACGACTATAACATGATCAATGATCTTGTCAAGGAAAAGGTGAAAGCCATTGTTTGCCTCGGTGTTAACAATGAAAAATTATTCGACGCTTTTGGCAAGATGGTGGAAACCATGGTTGAAACCACAACAATCGCACAGGCTGTGGTGTCGGCCTATCACCTGGCAAAAAAAGGGGACATCGTATTGTTGTCGCCGGCTTGTGCCAGTTTCGACTTGTTTGAAAATTATGAAGACCGGGGAAATCAGTTTAGGGAAGTTGTAAGATCGTTATAAATTATGAATAGTTTTTTAAACAGGATAAAAGGGGATAAAGTAATCTGGGCTGTTGTGATCCTGCTGTCGTTGCTGTCGTTTCTCGCTGTTTACAGTTCGACGGGAACGCTGGCTTATCGCTATCATGGCGGCAACACCGAATATTATATGTTGAAGCATACCATCATTCTTATGCTGGGCCTGTTGCTGATGTATTTTGCCCATCTCGTTAAATACACTTACTATTCCCGCATATTTCAGGTTGCGCTTTACATTGCCGTTCCACTGCTTGCCGTTACCCTGTTGTTTGGCCTCAACCTGAACGAAGCCAGACGAGTACTTCAGTTGCCTTTTAACCTGACTTTCCAGACTTCCGACCTGGCCAAGATCACGCTCATCATCTATCTGGCCCGGATACTCTCGAAAAAACAGGGAGAGATCAACGATTTCAAATCGGCTTTTTATTCGTTGATGCTTCCTGTCCTGATCGTTACCGGACTGATACTTCCAGAAAATTTTTCAACGGCAGCCTTGTTGTTTACAACCTGCCTGGTTTTGATTTTCATAGGCCGCGTAAAAATGAAATATATCCTGAGTATGATTGGTATTGGTTTGGCCGGCATGTTGCTGGTGCTGGGGGTTCTGGCTTTGATGCCTTCCGAAAAACAGGGGCGCCTTTCTACCTGGAAAAGCCGGGTAGAGGGTTTTGCCAATAGGGAACACGAAACAAATTACCAGACCGAACAAGCCAAAATTGCCATTGCGACGGGTGGTGTCTTTGGCAAGATGCCGGGGAACAGTACACAACGAAACTTTCTTCCCCATCCTTATTCCGATTTTATTTTTGCCATTATTGTGGAAGAATACGGAGTAATTGGGGGCGCTTTTGTGGTGCTGCTTTATATGATCTTGTTTTTCAGGGCAGTCCGGATCGTTACGCAGGCACCGGGGACCTTCGGGGCTTTCCTGACTTTCGGCGTTGCCTTCAGCCTGGTTTTGCAGGCTATGATCAATATGGGGGTGGCGGTCAACCTGTTGCCCGTAACAGGTCAACCGTTGCCGCTGGTCAGCATGGGGGGAACTTCCATCTGGTTCACCAGCCTGGCCATCGGCATCATTCTCAGTGTGAGTAAAGAAGTGGATGAACAAAATAAAGAACAGGTAACTCAAGCCATAGATATAGCCAATGCCTGAAAAAGTTAACATACTGATCAGTGGTGGCGGAACGGGTGGACACATCTTTCCGGCAATAGCCATTGCCAATGAACTGAAAGCGCGCCTGCAGGAAAAGGTGAACATTCTTTTTGTAGGGGCGCTGGGGAAAATGGAAATGGAAAAGGTGCCACAGGCGGGTTATCCCATCACCGGGTTGCGCATCAGTGGTTTTCAGCGAAAACTTGATGTTTCCAATCTGAGTTTTCCGTTTAAGCTTATCGGGAGCCTTACGAAGTCCTCAGGCATCATTAATAAATTTAAGCCTCATGTGGCCATAGGTACCGGCGGATATGCCAGCGGCCCCTTGCTTTACATGGCTTCAAGAAAAAAAATCCCCACATTGATACTGGAACAGAATTCCTATCCCGGGGTTACCAACAAACTCCTGGGCAAGTCGGTAAATACTATATGTGTCGGCTACAAGGGAATGGAACGTTTTTTTCCGGAATCGCGGATTGTTGTTACCGGGAGCCCTGTACGGCGGGAAATCATTCAGAGCAGGCCGGACAAAAAGAAAGCACTCGGCTTTTTTGGTTTGCAGGAAGACATTCCGGCCCTGCTTATTATTGGTGGCAGCCAGGGGGCGTACCGTGTGAATAAAGCCCTGGCCGGAATGCTTGATCAGTTGCTGCAGGAAAATATCCAACTGATATGGCAAACGGGTAAATATTCTTTTGAACTGGTTGTTCAGGCCGTTGAAAACTGCACGGATGGCAGCCGTGTTAAAGTGGTTGATTTTATTACGCGCATGGATATGGCTTACGCTGCTGCCGACCTGGTCATCTCGCGGGCGGGCGCTATAGCCATTGCCGAGATATGTGTTGTGGGCAAACCGGCAATATTTGTCCCGTTGCCCGGCGCTGCCGAAGATCATCAGACAAAAAATGCCATGACACTGGTGAAAGGCCATGCCGCTTTGATGGTAAAAGAAAATGAACTGGAAGAAAAACTCCCGGAACGGATAACCGGAATGATGAAAAGCCGTCAGGAACGGCTGATCATGATGCAGAACATGAAACGTTTTGCCCATCCCGGTGCAACCGGAAAAATTGTGGATGAAGTGTTAAAACTGATTGTATAGTAATGAATTTGTTAAAAGTAAATAACCTGTATTTTCTCGGTATCGGAGGCATCGGTATGAGTGCCCTGGCCCGCTATTTCAGGCAACAGGGAAAGGTAATATCGGGTTATGACCTTACGCCAACACCCCTGACGGAGCAACTGGAAAAGGAAGGGATGAAGATTCATTATGTGGAAGATATATCTAAAGTTTCACCCGATACCGACCTGGTGGTTTACACCCCGGCCATACCGGATGACAATCGTGAATTAAAATATTTTAAACAATCGGGGATACCTTTGATAAAACGAGCCCGGATGTTGGGGCGCCTTACCCAAAACCAATTTACCATCGCGGTAGCCGGGACGCATGGAAAAACAAGCATCAGCGCCATGACAGCTCATATTTTCAATTCGGCGGGAAAGAAAATAACGGCATTGGTAGGCGGTATTATGAACAACTACCATTCCAACGTCATTCTCAATATGCCTGCTGATTACCTGTTGGTGGAAGCCGATGAATTTGACCGTTCTTTCCTGGAGATACAACCTGAAGTATCTGTCATTTCTTCGATGGATGCCGATCATCTTGACATTTATCACAACAAAAAGGAAATGACAAAAAGTTTCCTTGATTTTGCCGGCAAACTGAAAGAAGACGGGCTGTTGATCCATCATTGCAGCCTGAAAATCTTTGAAAGCATCCCGTCAAAGAAAATCAGTTACGGAATAGCAACAGACGCCGGGGTAAAGGCTGAAAACATCAGGGTGCATGAAGGGGCTTTTATTTTTGACCTTGTATTTGATGAAACCGTGATTAAGGATATCCGCATGGCCATCCCAGGTTATCACTATATTGAGAATGCACTGGCAGCAGCGGCAGTGAGCCTCGAAAGCGGCATACAACCACAGGATGTCAAACAGGGCCTTGAAACCTTCAGAGGTGTTGAACGACGGTTTGAGTTCCGTATCAGGGCAGGGAAAACGGTATTTATTGATGATTATGCCCATCATCCGGAAGAGATCAGGGCAACCATCCGGGCTGTAAAATCCATTTTTCCCGGAAGGAAAATTACCGGAGTATTTCAACCGCACCTTTTTAGCCGGACGCGTGACCTGGCTGATGAATTTGCTGCTGCCCTGCAACCACTGGATGAAATTATTTTGTTGCCTGTTTATCCGGCGCGGGAAAAACCCATTCTCGGCGTGGACTCATCCCTCATCTTTGATAAGATAAACAATGCAAATAAAAAAATTGTTAAGAAAGATGAACTGGTGAATTATCTTGAAAAAGAAACTCCCGAAGTTTTGCTCACGATGGGTGCCGGTGATATCGGGCTGATGGTGCCCCAAATTGAAAAAATGCTGAAAGAAAAATGAAAAGGATCATTCATACAACACTGTTTGTGCTGTTTGCTGCTGCAGTAGCGGGGCTGATGGGCTTTATTTACCTTGAGCAGGGCAGGCAACCGGTCAGGGATGTGGTAATCCATATCAGCCGTCCTTCCTATGATGGTTTTTTGGATACGACAATGATCCGGCAGGCGGTAATACTTTCCGACAGTCTGCAAAACGTAAAGATTAAGGATTTACCTTTGCGAAAAATTGAGCAATCGGTCTTTAACAATCCTTATACAGAGGAGGTGGATGTTTTTGTAAATATTGATAATGAGCTTGTTGTTAATGTAAAAGAAAAAACACCGGTACTGAGGGTTTTTAACAAAAACAACACCGGTTTTTACATTGATAACAAAGGAAAAATTATCCCGCTGAGCAAACATTATTCGCCGCGGGTTCTCATTGCCAACGGTTATTTTAACGTGCATTATCAAAAAGGGCATCCGGATGTTTTTGATTCGGTTTACAGGAAAACGCCATTGCCCGATTTGTACAGGCTGACGCAACTTATCGGGAAAAACAATTTCCTGAATGCGCAGATCAGCCAGGTGTATGTGAACAGCCGGGGGGAGTTTGACCTTGTCCCCGAACTGGGAAACCACCTGATCAGGTTGGGCACAATGGACAGGGCAGGGCAAAAGCTTAAAAAACTTGAGCTGTTTTATAAAAAAGCGCTCATCAATGAAGGGTGGGACAAATATGAAATCATTAACCTTAAATATAAAAACCAGGTAGTATGCGAGAAGAAATAAACACTAAAGGAAGTGAGATCATTGTCGGGCTTGATATCGGGACGACAAAGATCGCTTGCATCGTGGGCCGTAGAAATGAATACGATAAGATTGAAATACTGGGGCTTGGCAGAACCGAGTCGGTCGGTGTAAAACGTGGAGTGGTCGCCAACATTGAAGATACGGTAAAATCAATAAGGCGGGCTGTCGAAATTGCAGAGCGAAAGTCGAAAGTTGAGATCAATGTGGTCCATGTGGGTATTGCAGGACAGCATATTAAGAGCTACCAGCACCGGGGCAACATCATTCGCAAGGATTCCGACAAGGAGATTACGGCAGAAGAAATAGAACAGTTTACCAAAAACATGTACGGGCTGAGTATGGCCCCCGGGGAAGAGATCATAGACGTAATCCCCCAGGAGTACATCATTGACGGTGAATCCGGTATCCGTCAGCCGGTCGGGATGCTCGGACATACCCTTGAGGCCAATTTTCATATCATCATCGGACAAACAGCCGCAGCCAAAAATATCCTGAAATGTATTAAAAAAGCCGAGCTTGAAATGCGCGACCTGATACTGGAGCCTATTGCATCGGCAGAGGCGGTGCTCAGCGACGAAGAAAAAGAAGCGGGTGTGGCATTGGTTGACATCGGTGGAGGCACTACCGACATTGCCATTTTTCAGGATCATATCATCCGCCATACGGCTGTTATCCCTTTTGGTGGCGATGTGGTTACGGAAGATGTGAAAGAAGGATGCTCTATCATCAAAAGGCATGCGGAAGAACTGAAAGTGAAATTCGGTTCGGCGCTGGCCAGAGAAAACCGTGAGGACGAAGTAGTCGCTATTCCAGGTCTTAGGGGAAGGCCGCATAAAGAGATCACACTGAAAAACCTGGCCGGCATCATTCAGGCCCGCATGGATGAAATTATCGAACAGGTTTATTTTGAGATCAGGAATTCCGGGTTTGAAAAGAAGCTGATCGGTGGCATTGTCCTCACCGGCGGCGGAGCAGAACTGAAACATATTGACCAGCTTGCTGCATTTATTACCGGCAAAGATACCCGTATCGGATATCCCAATGAACATCTTGCACCCGATGTGCCCGATGAAGTGGCAAGCCCCATGTATGCCACCGGTGTCGGGCTGGTTATCGAAGGGATCAGGCGTGCCGAGAGTGAGAATATGCTGTTTACGGAAGAGGAAGAGGGTGGAAAAAAACGTATGACAAAAAAAACCAGAGAGAAAAAAGAAGGAAAACGGGTCCCAAATATATTTCTCGAACGCTTACAGGAATGGTTTCAAAGTGATACCGACGGTTGACAGGTATTAACTATTGATTGTTGAAAATAAGTAAACTACTGACAGAATGAATATTGAATAAAAACCATATTTTTAAAAAAATCAATATGACCAATATGATAACTTTTGAACCCAAACAAATGCCCGCTTATATCAAAGTCCTTGGCGTGGGCGGAGGAGGCAGCAATGCTGTGAATAACATGTTTAAACAGGGAATCCAGGGTGTTGAATTTGTGATATGCAATACCGATGTACAGGCACTTGACCAAAGTCCGGTCCCCATAAAAATTGTGCTTGGTGAACGTGTGCTGGGAGCAGGCAACAAACCTGAAGTTGGAAAAGAAGCGGCGGAAATGTCCATCGAAACCATCAAAGAAGTATTGAAAGAAAATACCCAGATGTTGTTTATTACGGCAGGCATGGGTGGAGGTACCGGAACGGGGGCAGCTCCCATCATTGCACAGGCAGCCCGGGAACTGGGTATCCTGACAGTGGGTATTGTTACCCTCCCTTTTTCGTTTGAAGGGCGCCGGAGAATGGAACAAGCTAAAAAAGGGATAGATGAGTTTAAGGATTATGTGGATACTTTGCTGGTAATCTGCAACGATAAGCTCAGGGAATTATACGGCGATGTGGGGCTGTCGGAAGCGTTTGCCCATGCCGATGATGTATTGACTTCGGCGGCAAAAGGCATTGCCGAGCTGATCACGGTCCCCGGCTATGTAAATATTGATTTTGAAGATGTGAAAACCGTGATCGAAAAAAGCGGGAAAGCCATTATGGGTTCGGCTTTGGCCGAAGGCGAAGGCAGGGCACATAAAGCAATTGATGATGCCATGAATTCACCGCTGCTGAATGACAACAGCATCAAAGGGGCAAGGAATATCCTGCTTTATATCATGACAGGGGAAGAAGAGATCAGGATGGATGAAATTACCGAGATCACCGACTATGTACAATCCGAATGTGGCGGCGATTTTGAAACCGATGTCATTTGGGGCAATGGCAAAGATGAAAACCTCGGGAAACAGCTCAGTATTACCATCATTGCCACGGGCTTTGATAAAAAACGTAATTTGAAAACCAAAAAAATTGAAGTTGGTCGTATAGGAGGGGATAAGAAAGATAAAAAACAGGAAAAAGATGTTGACCATCAACCCGTGAATAAAATTCGTGAAGTTAAAAAAGAAGAAGAACCATTCGAATTTAAGGTCATTAACAAAAACGAATCGGATACCCACACTCCGGTATCCGATGACCCGGATGACAATAATTTGTTCCATGGAAGGGAGGAAAAGCCGGAAGTAAGAACTTTCGGAGAACCTGAAAAAAAGGAAACCTCTTCCTTATTTGATTATTCCGGGAATCGTAACCTGGCCATCGGCCATACGGTTTCATCGCACAACATGGATAAGGCCAAAGATGAACTGAAAAAATTTGTTTCAAAAAATGAAGAAGAAAATCTGATGGAAAAAAACTCGGCTGAACGCAGCGAGATGCTGAAACGCCTGAGTATGATCCGTCCCGAAAATGTGGAAGAACTTGAGAAAGAACCGGCGTATATGCGAAAAAAAGTAAATATTGAAGAACCAACGCCCTCTTCCGATTCCACCGTATCACGGTATGTGCTTGGCGAAGACAGCAAAAACAACCCGCTTATCAAATCCGACAATTCATATTTACATGATAACGTGGATTGAAAAGTAGAATTCTGAATTTAGAAATTAGAATTCAACAAATTATCCAGAATCCAGAAAAATGAACCTCGAAATAAAAATCAACGAAGACCTTAAGCAGGCCATGCGGGCCAGGGATAAACGCAAGCTGGAAGCTTTGCGTGCCATAAAAGCAGCACTCCTGATCGAAAAAACCGGAAAAGACGTAAGCGGGGGTGAGATACCCGAAAGCGTGGAATTGAAATTGTTGCAAAAACAGGTGAAGCAACGCAGGGAAGCCGCTTCCATTTACCGTGATCAAAACCGTCCTGACCTGGCCGAAGAAGAAGAATACCAGGCCGGCATTATCGAAAAATACCTGCCCGGACAAATGCCGGAAGAAGAAATTGAAGCCCTGGTTGAAAAAGCTATTGCCGAAACCGGCGCCTCCAACATGAAAGACATGGGCCGGGTCATGGGTATGGTAACCAAACAACTGGCAGGCAAGGCCGATAATAAAACCATTTCGGGGATTGTGAAGAGGAAGCTTTCCTGATTTCTGACAAACCATTTTCTTCAGATTTTCAACTTCTCCCGAAGAAATGCCCGCCTGACCTCATTCCGGCATAGATCATCTATCCAACAAAGCAACAGTTTTTATTATTTCCCCACCATTTCCAGCAATTTCGGAAGGAATGCCTTTGCAGCGATCTCACCCGATTTGATGATTTCGGGCATATACCTGACGGACGCCCATGAAAACCGGATGGAAGAAGGCCTGATCACCAGGTCGGCACCGGCAAGGCGTTCGCGTGCCAGTTGAAAGGCAAGGATGGTCTGCGAACGGTCAATAATACTCAGGCCGTTGGTTAAGGGTTCGATATCCTCAAGGCTTTTTGTAACGTCAACGGCAATAACATATTCGGAACCCTGACCCCGGGTAACATAAACGGGAACCAGATCGGAAATGCCCCCGTCAACCAGTTTTGCATTTGATTTTTCCACGGGTGGAAATAACCCCGGAATGGAGGAACTGGCAATGACAGCCTGTTTCAGGCTGCCTTCAACGATTACTATTTCGCGCCCTGAAATAAGATCGGTGGCAACCGCGGCAAATTTTATGGGCAACGCTTCAATAGGGTCGTCAGGATATTTTTTAAATATCCCGTTGACTATTGAATTGTTGATGGCCGAAGGATATCTCCACATCCGTAAAAAGGAGAGATTTCGCTGGGCACTGTTGATGACTTCTTTCCAATAACCTGACTCTTCTGTTTCCGGGTCAAATGAGTCAAGATTCAGGTTTTTAAAAACAGGGCTTTCAACCAGATGATAAAGATAGGCTTCTACTTTGTCAATATCCCTGTATTTAGCATACAGCCCGCCGACTATGGCGCCAATGCTGGTTCCGCTGATCTGATAAATGGGGATGTTGTTTTTTTCAAGTACCCTCAGCACCCCGATGTGTGCCAGTCCGCGGGCTCCCCCGCCGCCCAGTGCCAGTCCTATTTTCATTTTCATTCATTTTCGGATAAAATTAAACATTTTCGAATGAAGCAACAAAAAGGCGGAAAAGGGATTTGTCCATTATTGGAATATTATGTCCCCCTTCTGCAACTCTTGTCAAAACTCTTTCTATAGCTAATTCAACAGAATCGAGCCAAAAGAAAAAAAGCCGGATGAAAATCACCCGGCTTTAAAAATGTTTTATGAAATCGGGTTACGATCCCAGTGCCAGGCGTTTAAATGCCGTAACGGTCAACTCTTTGTCCGTTGCTTTAAGGTACTGTCCGACGGTTTGCTTTGAATCTTTTATAAAAGTCTGATTCAGCAAGGTGCTTTCCTTAAAGAATTTGTTCAGTTTACCGATAGCGATCTTTTCGAGGATGGCTTCCGGTTTGCCTTCCTGGCGTGCCTGGTCTTTGCCAATCTCAATTTCATGATCAATAACCGATTGTGGAACATCATCTTTGTCGAGGGCAACGGGTGACATGGCGGCAATTTGCATCACCACGTCTTTGCCTGTTTGGGCAAAGTCGCCGGCTTGGTTCAGACCGGCAATAGTGGCAATACGGTTGCCCGGATGAACATAAGCAAAAACTGACGGGGATTCAACCACACCATAAGCGCCCAGTTGAATTTTTTCACCGATCACACCGGACTGGTTCGTAATGTTCTCTTCAACGGTACCCCCATCCATTTTCAGGGATTTCAGTTCGTCGGCATTTTCAACTTTGTTGTTGATGGCAAGGTCAAGGACCGATTGTACAAAAGCAATGAAATCATTGTTTTTGGCAACAAAATCGGTTTCACAATTGATCATTATTGTGGCGGCAAAAGTTTTGTCATCGCTTACTTTTGCCAGTACCACGCCTTCGTCAGCGGCACGGTCGGCACGTTTGGCAGCTATTTTTTGTCCTTTTTTACGCAGGATGTCAATGGCTTTATCCATATCGCCTTCACTTTCAACGAGGGCTTTTTTGCAATCCATCATACCGGCGCCGGTACGCTTTCGCAGTTCATTTACTTGTTGAGCTGTGATTTTCATGGTCATTCAGTGTTTTTCTTTAATAATTTATTTTTTCTTCGTAATGATCTTTCTCGGCCTTTTCGGCTTGCTTTCCCCTTTTGACCCTTCGCGCAGTTTGTGGATTTTGGGCTCTGGTTTTTCCCCTTTCACCAATTTATCTTCCACTTCTTCCGGGATATCAACCACAGTTTCCTTAGCTGCTTCTTCAGCTTCACGGGCTTTTTCGGCAGTCTTTTTTTCTTCTTCGGCTTGTTGTTTTTCGCGGGCCGCCCTTCTTTCGTTCAACCCTTCGGCAATGGCCATCGTCATGGCATTAACGATAAGGGCAATTGATTTTGAAGCGTCATCATTGGCCGGAATGGCAAAATCAACAAGTGTAGGGTCGGTATTGGTGTCAACCATTGCAAATACAGGGATGTTCAATTTCCGGGCTTCGGCCACTGAAATTTTTTCTTTGTTGATGTCAACCACAAAAATAGCAGCCGGAAGGCGACTCATATCGGCAATACTGCCCAGGTTCTTCTCCAGTTTGGCCCGTTCGCGGGTGATGTGCAACCTTTCGCGTTTCGACAGGATATTGTAAGAATTTGTTGTCATCAGTTTGTCAATGTTGGTCATTTTACGTACCGCTTTACGGATGGTGGCAAAATTGGTAAGCATACCACCGGGCCATCGCTCGGTAACATAAGGCATATTTACCTTTTTCACGGCTTCGGCAACAATTTCTTTTGCCTGTTTTTTTGTGGCTACAAAAAGTATTCGCCGTCCTGACTTGGCAATTTGTTTAATTGCATTTTGAGCTTCCTGAAGTTTGGCTTCGGTTTTATAAAGGTCAATAATGTGAATGCCATTCCGCTCCATAAAAATATAAGGAGCCATGTTGGGGTTCCATTTGCGTCGGAGGTGTCCAAAATGAACACCTGCATCAAGCAAATTTTCAAAACTTACTCTTGTCATTTTTTAAAATTTAATTGTTTACATTCTCTAAAAGCAACCATCGAATAGTCCCGGGGGAGTTTCGATGATTTGGATACTAAACACGTTCCGGAGTAAATGAAAATTAACGTTTACTGAACTGGAATTTCTTGCGTGCTTTGGGTTGCCCCGGCTTTTTACGTTCAACCATCCGGGGGTCTCTTTTCAGAAGGCCGTTTTCTTTTAATACAGGACGGAACTCAGGGTCAATCTTGAGCAAAGCACGTGAGATGGCCAGTCGAAGGGCTTCTGCCTGACCGGTAATTCCACCACCGTTAAGGTTTACTTTGATGTTATATTTTCCCATCGAATCGGTAAGCAGAAGCGGTTGTTCAACAACATAATGAAGTGTTCCCATAGGGAAAAAATCTTTGAAATTACGTTTGTTAACGGTGATCTCGCCTTTGCCTTCCTGTAAATAGATTCGTGCAATAGCTTTTTTTCTTCTGCCGAGAGTGTGAATTACGTCCATTGTGTTTATCTGATTTCGTTAATATTGATCTTCCGGGGTTTTTGAGCTTCCTGATTGTGCTCGGTTCCTGCATATACCTTTAGGTTACGGAACATTTCGGCACCAAGTTTGTTCTTGGGCAACATGCCTTTAATGGCTTTTTCAACCATCGCCGTAGGCTTTTTGGTCATCATTTCACGGGCTGTTGTCGAACGTTGTCCACCGGGGTATCCACTGTGACGGATATACACTTTATTGTCCCATTTATTGCCGGTAAGCCTGATTTTGTCAGCGTTAATAATGATCACATTGTCGCCACAATCAACATGCGGCGTAAAGCTGGGTTTGTGTTTTCCCCTTAAAAGGATGGCTGCGGCTGAGGCCAGCCTGCCCAACACCTGGTTCTCTGCATCAATCAAAACCCACTCCTTATTGACTGTGTTTTTATTTGCACTAACCGTCTTATAACTCAAGGTATTCATCTATCTAATTGTTTCTTAAGCAGTTTTATAATTTGCCCTGAAAATTGGGCTGCAAAAATAGAAACTTTTTTTGATTTGCCAATGCGAAACAACTAAAAATGCTTAAATTTTATTTTGATGTGCCGGGGATAAATTGTTTCAAATGCAATGTTATAAAAACCGAATATAAAGTCAACAATAAAACTCTTTAAGCTGTTATTGGCTATGCTGCGCAGGGACTTTTTACAGACTATATATTTAGCCGGCCCATCAAAATAAAATTTAGCCGGAAAAGTCTGTGATTTCCTATTTCAAAAATCCTTGTTAGTTTTGCCTGTTCGATCTTATAGTTATGTCAACCATTGAAATAAAAAATATCACCAAAATTTACGGGGCACAAAAAGCACTCAATAAGGTAAGCCTTAGTATTGATAAAGGTGAAGTTGTCGGTTTGCTGGGCCCAAACGGTGCAGGAAAATCAACGCTGATGAGAATCCTGACCTCTTTTATTCCACCTTCTTCCGGTTCAGCATCAATAAAAGGATTTGATGTTCAGGAGGACTCGTTGAAAACACGGCAATACATGGGTTACCTCCCTGAAAACAACCCGCTTTATCTGGACATGTACGTCAGGGAGTATCTGAAATTTGTCCTCCGTATTTACAAACACATCAAAAATACTGACCAGGCAGTGCGTAATATCATCCAACTCACCGGACTTGGGCCTGAACAGAAAAAAAAGATCGGTGCATTGTCAAAAGGTTATCGCCAGCGGGTCGGGCTGGCACAGGCACTGATCCATGACCCGGAAATACTGATACTGGATGAGCCCACTTCCGGCCTTGACCCCAACCAGCTTGTGGAAATTCGCCAGATTATTGCCGAGCTTGGAAAACAAAAAACGGTGATCCTTTCCACGCATATCATGCAGGAAGTGGAAGCAATATGCGGACGGGTTATTATCATTGACAAAGGGAAAATTGTTGCTGACGACACTACGGCAAATCTTTCAAAATTAACGGGCAGCACCCTGCGGTTTAAAGTTGAATTTAAAGAAACACTGGATAAAGCGATACTGAAGAAGTTGCCTTTTATAAAAAATGCAGTCCGGTTGAAATCAGGGGAATGGCTACTTGAAGCCCGGGACAACAAAGACATCAGGCAGGATATTTTTCAGTTTGCCGTTGACAATAAATTTCATGTGCTTTCCCTTTCGCAAAGCGAACAGAAAATGGAAGACATATTCAGGAAGCTGACAAAAAAATAAGGTACCCTTCCACCCCTCCAATTTTTAGCCTTTTTTTAACATCCTTTATTTTTATTATTTCAACAAATAATTATCTTTGCGCTCTCGTTTTCAGGAAAACGTTCGTGTGGAAGGATTTGATTGCTTGCAACCACGATAAAAAAATGCTAAAACAATTTTTATCCTGCCAGGCAAAGTTTTTCCCAATTATAAATGAATAGGATTATAATAAAAAAGATAATTCAATTTTAAATTTAATTTTCTAAAAAAGAATACGATATGTCATATTTATTTACTTCGGAGTCTGTATCGGAAGGCCATCCCGACAAGGTAGCCGACCAGATTTCCGATGCTGTTTTGGATGAGATGCTGAAACAGGACCCCAATTCAAAAGTAGCTTGCGAAACGTTGGTAACCACCGGGCTGGTATTTGTGGCAGGTGAAGTATATACTACTGCGTTTGTTGACCTTCAGAAAGTGTCACGTGATGTTATCCGCCATATCGGCTACACCAAAGCCGAATACCGTTTTGATTCCAACTCATGTGCGGTTATTTCCGCCTTGCACGAACAGTCATCGGATATCCGTCAGGGTGTTGACCGTCAGGTGGAAGAGAACCAGGGAGCGGGCGATCAGGGAATGATGTTTGGCTATGCTACCCGCGAAATGGATAATTTTATGCCACTTACCTCGGAACTGGCCCACGACCTGCTTTTCGAACTGGCAAAAATACGCCGCGAAGGTAAAGTGATGACTTATCTGAGGCCGGACACAAAATCGCAGGTAACATTAGAATACCATGATGACGGTACCCCGAAAAGGATTGATACTATTGTGATTTCCACACAACATGATGATTTCGATGAAGAAAAAGCCATGCAGGAAAAGATCAAAAATGATATCTGGGAATATCTTATTCCGCGTGTCAAAAGACAATATCCCGGGCGTATTCAAAAACTGTTTGATTCCGATTACCGGCTTCTGGTTAATCCCACCGGTAAATTTGTCATTGGAGGCCCTCACGGCGATACGGGGCTTACGGGCCGGAAGATCATTGTGGACACATACGGTGGCCACGGTGCGCATGGCGGGGGTGCCTTTTCGGGAAAAGATGCCTCAAAAGTTGACCGGTCGGCGGCTTATGCCGCACGGCACATTGCCAAAAATATGGTGGCTGCCGGGGTTGCCGACAAATTGCTTGTTCAGGTAGCTTATGCCATCGGCGTGGATGAACCGGTCGGATTCTTTATTGATACTTTTGGCACTGCCCATGTTCATGATGCTTCGGGAAAAATATTGTCCGACAGCCGGATTGCAGAAATTATAAGGGAACTGTTTGACCTGCGGCCTTATGAGATCGTTAAACAGTTTGGACTTAAATATCCTATATTTTTAAAAACGGCCTCTTATGGCCATTTCGGAAGACAACCTTTTAAAGAGGAAGTTGAACTGGCATACAAGGATAAGGGATCGGTTGAAAAGGTGAATAGTAACGGTGAAAAAGTTTATCTGAAAGAAGTACAGTTTTTTGCCTGGGAACAATTGAATAAAGTTGATGAGGTAAAAAAAGCTTTCAATCTATAGTCGGTATCATTACCGCCTGAAACGAAAAAAACCCGGTCAGTTAATGACCGGGTTTTTTTCAATTTGTTTTTATCTTTAATGCTGAATAACAAGCTTCTTTGTTTTGTAAATATTACCGTTGATCACTACTGCGTAAAAATAAACGCCGTTTTTAAGGTTGGAAACATCCATCTTTAAACGATTGCCCCCTTTTTTCATGACCGTTTCTGTAACCGTTGAACCCAACAGGTTAAATATTTTAACAATCGCGCTGTTGACGTTGGGTGTCAATTGATAATCAATGGTAACAAAATTTGTGGCAGGATTAGGATAAATGTTTGAAACACTGCCGCCGCGCATGGCATCTTCAGCAATGCCTTCGGGTGATGCCCAGAATTTTGCTACTACTTCTAGTCTTTGATCCGGGTTGTCCATGTTATAAAAAGTATATTTAATAATGGAAGTGCCGATTACACCATTCGGGGTGTAATCACCTGTGAACTGCGTAGAATCGCTTTGACCACCTGCCGGGATAAATTGGTGCTTTAAAGAAGTATCTACGGTTGGAGAATAACATGCCCCCCAGCAAAATGCACTGATGGTATTATCAAGCATGGACATCTCTTTTCTGACAACCAATACATTCATCCCATTATCGGAATCATTATGAAATATGGCATTAAATACAATTAAGGATGCGTCAGGTTCTCCCCACACATATACCGTGTCCGCCAGTTTTTTTCCTCCCCATGTCAGGTAAATATCCTGCCCGAACATGAAAGTTGTTGCAAATAGAGCGATAATAAATGTAAGTAAAATCCTTTTCATCATGTTTGGTTTATTTGTTATGTAATAGATTAAAATTCAAAACTTATACTATAAGTTATCGGTTGCAAAGTTATAAAAAATCGTAATACGAAAGATGTTAAAAATTGATAATGAAATTAACGGACAGGTTTTAGTTGCAAAATGTTGCAGATATGGATATTGTTTTTTAATAATCTTTTTGTTTCTGTTCGAAAGCTGATCTGACAGCCAACCTTTTTTGATCCTTTGTTGTCTTTCAGGATGGTTAAGTTCAATAGTTTTTGGGTGATTATTAATACATTTGCCGGGAATCCGGTTTTAATTTAAATAGAAAAAAATGAAAAAAATTGCACTTTTCTTATTTAGTCTTTTCATGGTAGTTTCCGGCTATACGCAATCACAACGTATGGTTCTTGCAGAAGAATGCACCAGTTCAACCTGTGTGCCGTGCGGGCAACAGAACCCGGCTTTTGACGCTTTGTTGCAAGCCAATTCGGATATTATCACGGCCATAAAATACCATGTCTGGTGGCCGGCTCCCGGAAATGATCCCATGTACCTGGCTAATAAAGCTGATAACACAGCACGAACCAGTTATTATAATGTAAACAGTGTACCACATGTTATGCTTGACGGGACATATTTCAATGGTATGCCTTCACAGGTCAACCAAACTACCATTAATAATGCGGCTGCGGTTTCTTCACCGTTTGAGATACAGGTTCAGCAACAGCTTTCGCCTGATGAAGACACTATTTATCTGACCACTCTTATTCATGCAACCGATCAGGTAAGCGGAAATTTAGTGGGGCATGTTGTGGTGATTGAAAAACACATTCACTTCAACACACCTCCGGGCAGTAACGGTGAAAAGGATTTTTACAATGTCATGAAAAAACTTTTGCCTACACAGGGAGGGGCTGAAATGCCATCTTCAATGGATTCGGGTGATTATGTCATCCTGCAAAATGCCTGGGCATTGGAAAATGTTTATGACAACAATGAATTGGGTGCGGTAAGTTTTGTTCAGAACAGCAGTACCAAGGAAGTGTTTCAGGCGGCCAACAGCAGCACCGACCCGATCACTCCTGTTTATTCACTTGATGCTCAAATACTGAGCGTAATGGATGTTACCTCTTATAATTGCAGTGGTTCCGTGACCCCTGCGGTGATTATCCGGAACAATGGCAGCACGGACCTGACTTCATTTACAATCCATTATTCGGTCAACGACGGCGAGCCGCAATCTTATGAATGGTCAGGTGATCTTGCTTTTCTTGCCACCGCACAAATCCAGCTTTCAACAGTTAATTTTGCCGTTCAGGATACCAATCACCTTGTAATCTCCTGTGACAATCCTAACGGTGCCAATGATGATTATCCGTCAAACAACACTTCTAACTCCCCAATGTATGAAGCATCGTTGGTCTCGGGAAATATTGTCCTTGCCCTGATACTGGATGACCACCCGGAGGAAACAACATGGGAGATCTACAATTCGCTCGGCGACACTGTCCAGCATGGCGGGCCTTACGATACACCGGGCCAGATGATCATCCCCATTGAACTTGATTATGGAAATTGCTTTCAGTTTGTCATTCATGATGCCGGAGGAAACGGTACGGATTATTATGCTTTGGTTTACGGTGGCAATAACATCATTTTTGAAGGAAGTGATTTTGGCAGTATTGCCAGAAATGAGTTTCAATACAGTATTGTAGGTATTGAAGTGCCCGAACTGATCAGTGATGTAAATGTCTATCCCAACCCGGCAACGGACAACCTCAATATTGATTTTTATCTGTCAGATTACTCACCGGTAGATATAAGCATTACAGATAGGATTGGAAAATTGATTTATAGTGAGAAACTGAATGAAGTTTCTCCCGGCCGGAAACATTTTGAAATACATACCAATAATTTATTGCCGGGAATGTATCTCCTGAAAGTGGATGCCGTAACCGGATCATTTGTCCGTAAGGTGAGTATCAGATAAATAAAGAAATTGTAGTTCGACAAAGAGTTGGCGTAAGCATACAGTGAAAATGACTTCATGAGCTTGTGCCAACTTTTTTTATTCAGGAAAATTTATGGGTTTTACGTGTTAACCATTTGGTATGAACATAGAAATTTTTGATATTTGTTGATTGTTATTCACATCGCATGTCCGTTAAAACAACCCAAAGATCATATACTGCCGCTTTCATCAGCCTGACTTTCCTGTTTTTTATGTGGGGATTTATGACCGTCCTCAATGATATTTTAATACCCTATATGAAGCAGGTTTTTGATTTGAATTACACCAAATCAATGTTGGTTCAGTTTAGTTTTTTCGGAGCTTATTTTGTAGGCTCTGTCATTTATTTTATCGTTTCGGTACTTTATGGTGACCCCATTAACAGGATGGGTTATAAAAAAGGCATCATGGCAGGATTGATCATTTCAGCCACAGGGGCATTGCTGTTTTATCCGGCTGCCGAGTTTCATGTATACATATTTTTCCTGTCAGCATTGTTTGTGATGGGGCTGGGATTTACGTTGCTTCAGATTGCTGCCAATCCGTATGTTGCCATCCTGGGATCAGAAAAGTCAGCTTCATCAAGATTGAACCTGGCACAGGGTTTCAATTCGTTGGGTACCACTATCGGTCCTGTTATCGGGGGGTTTCTGATTTTTAAATATTTTGCCAATTCACCCGGTTCCGATGCCGTAAAGATCCCTTACCTGTTTTTTGCCTTTATCTTTTTACTGATGGCCGGTTTGATAAAAGCCACCCGGCTGCCACGGTTTACAAACCCCGGTGAAACTAAAACCGGTTTCGGCGCATTAAAATACAGGCAACTGGTTTTTGGGATGATTGCCATTTTTATGTATGTCGGTGGCGAGGTAAGCATCGGCAGCATGATGATCAATTATCTCGGGCTTGACGAAATCGGCGGGTTGTCGCACATCGAAGCCAGCAAGTTTGTTGCCATTTATTGGGGAGGGCAGATGATCGGGAGGTTTCTGGGTGCTGTTTCTTTAAGCAGGACGAAAAACACAACACTGAAAACGGCTGGGATGATCCTGATCCCGCTGGCCGCTTTCGTGGTGATCGGAATGACCAACGGTTTTGTAACGGCCCTGGTTTATGGGTTTTTTCTCCTGATTAACCTGGCGGCATTTTTCCTCGGTAAATCATTGCCCCAACGGACACTTTACCTTTTTGCTTTTATCAATATTGTTTTGCTGGCTACCGCATTGCTCAATAAGGGGCCGGTTGCCTTGTGGTCGGTCATTGCCATCGGCTTGTTCAATTCCATTATGTGGTCAAACATTTTTACGCTGGCTATCGCGGGGCTGGGGAAATTTACCAGCCAGGGCTCATCATTATTGGTCATGATGATCCTTGGTGGTGCTGTCCTGCCAGTTTTTCAGGGCATGGTTGCCGATGCTTATGGTGTCCATTTGTCTTTTATCATCCCTGTATTTAGTTACCTTTACATTGCTTTTTACGGGCTGAACGGATATAAACCAAAATTAACCGCAGAGGACGCAGTGAAGGCGCTATGAACGCAGATAATTACAATAGATATTATGAATTCACAAGAAAAATAAATGGGTCACAGAGCCCACAGAGGGTACACAGAGAAGCACGGAGGGAATAAATATGGAAATAAATAAAATAACTGAGAAAATCATTGGAGCAGCTATTGAAGTCCACAGGACTCTTGGTCCGGGATTGTTGGAATCAGCTTATGAGCAATGCCTCGAATATGAACTGACAGAACGTGGATTAAAGGTTGAAAGGCAAATTCCTGTTCCTGTTATTTACAAAGATCTGTACATTGAATATGGATACAGATTGGATTTGTTGGTCGAAGATCAGGTAATTGTTGAAATCAAATCGATTGATGAATTACATCCTGTTCACGAAGCCCAAATCCTGACCTATTTGAAATTTTCCGAGAAAAAAATCGGTTTACTGATAAACTTTAACGTCAAATTATTAAAAGAAGGTTTGAGAAGATATATCCTTTAACTCTGTGAACCTCTGTGTCTCCTCTGTGAACCTCCGTGTAATAAAAATTTAAGTTATGTTAAACAGAAGAAAATTTATTGAACGATCAGCGGCAGCCGGGATGTTGAGCTTGCTGCCTTCAGTTTTAAAGTCAAACACCTTGTCAGGTAAAGTTCCTGTAAAAAAACAACTGCCTGTCATCATTTCCACCTGGAAACACGGCATTCCCGCCAATGCGGAGGCGATGAAAACCCTGCAATCGGGCGGCAAGGTACTGGATGCCGTTGAAAAAGGGGTGATGGTTGTGGAAGCCGATCCGGAAAACCACAGCGTAGGCATCGGGGGCCTGCCCGACAGGGACGGCCACGTTACCCTCGACGCTTCCATTATGGCGCCTGACGGCAATGCCGGTTCAGTATGTTTCCTGGAAAATATAGTCCATCCCGTGTCAGTTGCCCGCCTGGTGATGGAAAAAACACCCCACGTGATCCTCGCCGGTGAGGGCGCCCTGCAGTTTGCCGTTGAAAGCGGTTTCAAAGAACAAAACCTGCTCACGCCGGGCGCAGAGAAAGCCTGGAAAGAATGGCTGGAAAAATCACATTATGATCCGGTTACAAACTGGGAAAATGAACCCAACAAATACCATGATACCATCGGCCTGTTGGCTGTTAATGAAAACGGTGAACTGGCCGGTGCCTGTACCACCAGCGGACTGGCTTTCAAATTGCATGGCAGGGTAGGCGATTCGCCCATCATTGGCGCGGGGTTGTTTGTTGATAATGAAGTGGGCGGGGCAACGGCAACCGGGATGGGGGAACTGGTCATGAAAACCCTGGGCTCGTTCCTTGTTGTTGAACTGATGCGAAACGGCAGAACACCGCAACAGGCTTGTGAAGAAGCGGTAATGCGCATCGTAAAAAAAGACCCTGAAAACAAAAGACGTCAGGTGGGTTACATTGCTGTCAGTAAAAACGGGGAAACCGGTGCATTCAGCCTGCAGCCCGGCTTCAATTATGCACTTCATCAGGGCGGAGAAAATATTCTTATTGATAGTAAATCACATTATTGAGGTTGGGGTTCTGTCAGGTGACAAAAATGTTACCTGCCTACTTTCTGTGCTTATTGTTTAAATTCACGTTCTTCGACCACAAAAGAGATTCTCCTTCCACCCGGTATTGAGTCAGGTTGCCCTCTTGATCATAAGTTTTTTCCAACTCCGTTTTGCTGCCGGTTACCGTGTTGAAAACAAGGATGCTGCGGTCGAGCACGCGAAGCATGGCGGGTTCTTTCTTGTGCGTTCCCTGTTTATTGTTTTTGGCTTGTTTGCCCGATAATTTCCCGGCCAGATTTTTAAATATCCTGGCCAACAGGTTTTTTTGTTTAGGTTTTTTTGTTTCGTAATTCAGTCGGGCAGGCATCGTACCGTTCTCCATGCTGATGGGTTGTGTTTTGAAAGAAATTGAGGGCATTGCCAGTGCAATCTCAACCGACCGGTCTGGCAAAGAATTCAAAACATCTTGCTTTACAGTAATTTCCCGGGTCTCTATCACTTTGTTTTCTGTCAACGGGATAGGAAATGAATTAACCCGCACCCCGGTCAAAACAGCAGAAGGCAAAACAATAGATACCGGTTCCATTTTACCAATCAGGCCATAATTATGAACTTGCGGAACGGTTTCCTTCTTTAGCAATCCGTACATTGCAAATAACAACAGAAATAGGGCAGCAGCAGCCACCGGCCACCAATAGGCAGCGATTTTCCGGCCTTTTCTCAGTTGTTCTTTTTCCGGGAAAACAATTTCTTCATTGGCTGTTATCTGTAATTTCCCGTGTAATCTGAATTCCGGTTCAAGTTGTGGGTTTTGTTCAAGAAAAGCGAGTACATCATCTTTTTGGGATGGGGTTAAATCATTTTCATGCCAGGCAATAAAAAAGTGTTCGTAGTTGTTTTCGTCCACTTCCCCTGCAGGGATGACCGGCAATTTCTTCAGCTGCGCTTTTTGTTTAAACCGGATGTATTCAGGTTCAAGTGTGATGGCATCAAAAGCATCGAACTCCTCTTTCATATCCGGGTTTTCTTCCAGGAAAGCCATCAGATCAGCCGTTTGGGCAGCATTCAGTTTGCCGTCGGAATAATCCAACAACCACACTTCATAGTTATTTCTGTTGACTTTCATTTTGTTCTATTGTTCTATTGTTCCATCGTTCCAATTTACCGGTATTCCATATCCCAATCATATTACCAAATCCGGGCTAACGATGTATTTTTTCAAAAACAGGCGTGCCCTGTAAATATACACTTTTACCTGCGATTCCGAAAGGCTTGTAATTTCACCGATCTCCCGGTACGAGTATCCTTCGTAATCCCTTAACAGAACCACAGACCGTTGTATGTCAGGAAGTTGCCTTACAGCCCGGTCAAGAACTTCTTTCACATCGGAATACTGATCGTAAGAAAGGGGTGTATGATGTTCCCTGCCTTCAATGGAACTGATCCGGTCATTTTTTCTGACGTGGTCAATCAACCTATGGTAGGCAGTGGAAAAAAGCCAGGATTTCCCTTTTTTAAAATTCACCTCTTTTCTCTTGATCCATAAACGCATAAACGAATCCTGCACAAGATCATGTGCCAATTCACTATTGTGGCAGTTTTTCAACACGAAGCGATAAACCCCGTCGGAAAAGTCATCCACACTAATATTGTACTCGTCAATAGTCATTAATTGGTAAAGATACTGCTTATAGAATAGATGACGTGTAAGCCGGTTGATAGGTTACAGGGAAGTGGAAAAAAAAAACGATGAATATGTATTTGAAGAATACCGGGATGTTGGATGAATGGATAAGTTATTGAATTAAAAAGAACTGAGAACTCAGAACCGAATGTGGATTTATTGATGCCGTTTCATAATTCATGATTGCCGGCTAATTGAATATTTCCAAATCCCAAACTCCAGACCTCATATCTATGACTCAAAACCCCGGCCTCTGCCTGGCTTCCTGATAATCCCCGAACATCAGTTCATAAGGGCGTAAAATTTCTCCGGAAAGCTGTGAAATGGAAACATATTTGCTCATTCGCCGATATTCCCTGCTATCAAAATAAAGGATAAGGGTAGGGTTTGAGAAACAATGGTGTGCAGCGGCAATTTCAGGATGTTTTTCCGAGTTGACCAGATACATTGAAACTCGCGGGAATTCTTTCTGAATAAGTTCGATCACCTTTGGCCGCAGGCTGAGGCAGGGGGCACAATGATCACTGTAAAAATAGAGCATCAATGCAGGCTCCTGTTTTATTTTTAAAATTACATCTTCAATATTTTCCAGTTCGGCAGGATACATATCGCATTTAAAATTTAGCATAAAAAAACGCGGCAAAAGTAAATAATAAATGTTTTTGTTCACCGATTTCTTAACTTCGCCGGTTCAAACAAAGTGTTTATTTTTTTAAAAATAACTGAATTATGACATTGATAATAAAAGGTGCAGGACTTACTATTGAAGCGGTCGTAAATGTAGCCCGTCATGGTGAAAAAGTTGAACTTGACCCACCGGCAATCAAACGTATCGAAAAATGCCGGGTCATGCTGGAGAAAAAGATAGAAGCCCATGAAATTATGTATGGTGTAAATACAGGTATCGGTGAATTTTCCGAGATTATTTTAAATGATGACCAGGTAAAGGATTTTCAGAAATACCTGATTTATAATCACGCTGCCGGAATCGGGGAGGCCATGCCCGAAGATTATGTCAGGGGGGCTATGGTAGGCCGGATCAACGTCCATGCGCACGGTAATTCGGGTATCCGTCCGGTCATCACACAAACGTTGGTGGAGATGCTTAACAAAGGGGTTACTCCTTATGTATGCAGGAAAGGGTCGGTCGGTGCCTCAGGTGATCTTGCTCCTATGGCACAAATAGCGTTGCTTTTGCTTGGCGAAGGAAAGGCATTTTATCAAGGTGAACTTTTAGAAGGAACAGAAGCGATGGGGCGTGCCGGTATTGCGGTTCCGGGCCTGCATGCCCGCGACGGACTAGGTGTGATAAATGGGTCCAATGTTCTTACTGCCATGAGCGCCCTGTTTTTATATGATGCCAACCGTTGGCTGAAACAAGCGGAAATAGCGGCATCCATGTCGCTGGAAGCATTGAAAGCCAATATGAGCCCATACACAGCCAGGCTTCACGAAGTCAGAGGGTTCAAAGGAGCTGTCCGTTCGGCCCTTTCCATCAATAAGATGATCAATGGCGGCGACCTGAAATCCGGGAAGGTTAAACACAAAGTTCAGGATGCTTATTCCATGCGGTCAACACCTCAGGTAATCGGTACCGCTCATGATGCATTGGCTTATGCCCACGAACAAGTAGAAATTGAATTGAACGGTGTTGGCGATAACCCCATCTTTTTCCCTGAAGAAAACATGCAACTATCAGGAGCAAACTTCCAGGGCAGCCCGGTTGCGTTGCCCATGGATATGGCCGGTGTTGCCATTACGATGGTCAGTGTGCTTTCGGAAAGGCGGATGAACAGGCTGAACAATCCGGCCCTGAGTGCAGGATTGCCGGCTTTTCTTTCAAAAGGTGCCGGTATGTTTTCAGGATTGATGTTGAGCCAGTACACCGCCGATATGCAGATCGTTGAACAAAAGATATTATCGGCACCGGCAAGCATTCAGTCCATCCCTGCTGCTGCCGACCAGGAGGATTTTGTTTCAATGGGCATGAATACGGCCATTAAAAATTTCCAGATACTGGATAATGCTTATGGCATACTCGGTATCGAATTTATGGCTGCTGCCCAGGCACTCGACTTCAGGGATTATCAGTTTGGAAAAGGCGTAAGGAAAGCTCATGAAGTGGTCAGGCGATATGTTGACTTTCTGGATATTGACCGGCCCCTTTACAAAGATCATAATACAATGAAAGAACTGGTTAAATCTTGTGAGATTCTCCGGGAAGTTGAAGCTGAGGTGGGGGAACTTGGATAACTGATGATTGGTGCAATGTGTGAAATTGGTGCCAGGGGTGTAGTGTGTTCAATTTGGAAACACGTGCAGAACCATCCCCTTAATCCCCCGCCGGCGGGGAATTAAGGGGATGGACATATCCCCATCGTCCACAGGACGTCCGGGATTCGACTACTAAAGCCCCGTTTCCTTCGGATTTGCGGCAGGCTGAGAACTGAGAACTGAGAACTGAGAACTGAGAACTGAGAACTGAGAACTGAGAACTGAGAACTGAGAACTGAGAACTGAGAACTGAGAACTGAGAACTGAGAACTGAGAACATTTTAAAAATGGAAGATAACCATCAACCACCAGATAACCGTCAGCAGCGGCCGCCCATGCTGACCCTGCTGTGTGTTTTTACTTTTGCGGGCAGCGGATTATCAGCTTTTGCCAATCTTATTTTATATCTTTTTTATGACCTGATCAAACAGATGTTTGAAGCAGGGCAGTTCAACTTCACGGAAAGTGGGCTTGAAATGAAAAGCCTTAAGATGGTGATGAATGTATCTCCGGGTTTTTTCCTGTTCCAGGGAATCCTTTATCTGGTTTCCCTGATGGGAGCAATCATGATGTGGAAACTAAACAGAACAGGGTTTCATTTATATGCCATAGCGCAAATCCTGCTGCTGATTATTTATGAATTTTATATTCCCGGTGCCCCTTTTCCAATAATTCCCTTGTTATTATCGATAATTTTTATACTTTTATACTATCGAAACCTGAAATTTATGAAATAACGTACCCATGACTTTTGAACCCGTTGTCAGAAATGTAAAAAATACAGGTTTGCCCTTTTTCTTCAGGCTTACTTCCCTGGCAATACTCATTGAAGGTATTTTGGGGTTGATATTGTTTTTTGCCGTTCTAGGGTATTCTGTTTTTAACAAAACTTTTCTTTTTAAATGGGGGTATGATGCTTTTGCAGGGACGAGCATTTTTGTTATGCTGATCCTTCAACTTGTCCTGTATTCAGGGTTGACATTCAGCGGAGCACAACTGTTGCGAAGAAAAAAATCCGGATTCTACCTTTTTACATTAAGCTATCTGTTGCTGGCAGGGACGAATTATTTCATCCAAAATGAGTTCAGTATGACCGGCGTGGTTATCGGCATAATTGTTTGGCTGATTTTATTACTCAATTATAAAATTTTAGATTAATTATTCTTGAATTTGAAATCTTTTAGGGAGTAGATTCATGATTTTTCAGAGAACGAACAGGATGAAAATAACCTTAAGTGCAAACATACCCTTGTTTAGAATAAATCTTAATTGTGGTAATTCTAAAAGATTTTTATGTTAATGTTAGGGATGTATTAAATATTTATTAATAAATTGCACTGTTTTTAGAGTTCACGATGAATCTTATTAAAATTAATTATATCTATAACCAAAATTTTACATTATGAGGAAATTTACAATTTTGCTGGTGCTCTTGTTTTTAGCAGGCTTGCAATTTGCAAATGCGCAAACAAGAACCATTAGTGGTAAGGTTACCAGTTCCGAAGACGGAAAGGGTATCCCTGGAGTAACAGTTCAGGTGAAAGGTACTTATGTAGGTACCGTTACTGATGTTGATGGAAAATATTCTATTGACGTAAAACCAAGTTACACCACATTGGTGTTTTCGTTTATGGGAATGAAAACACAAGAAATTGCCATTGCGGGTAAAACCACTATTAACGTGGTTATGAAAACCGAAGCTGTTGCTATGAACGAAGTCGTTGTTACGGCTTTGGGCATTTCAAGGAAGAAAAGAGCTCTTGGGTATTCGGTTACAAACATTCCTGCTGCCGAGATAAGTAAGACAAATGTAACCGATGTGGTTAATGCTCTTGCAGGAAAAGTGGCAGGAGTACGTGTTACAAATTCTTCAGGGGCTGTCGGCTCTGCTCCCTTTATTGAAATTCGTGGTTCTTCATCCATTCTTGGAAACAATCAGCCACTTTATGTAATTGACGGTGTTCCCGTTGCTTCAAATGGTGTTGCCGGTACTGTTGCCGATGTAGCTTATTCCGGTCGTACTATTGACATTAACCCTGATGACATTGCTTCTATTTCTGTTTTAAAAGGTGGCGCAGCAACTGCTCTTTACGGATTAAGAGCGGGCAATGGAGTCATTATTATTACGACAAAACACGGGAAGAAACAAAAGGGATTGAGTATTAACTTTAATACTTCCACTAAATTTGAACAAATTTCACAGGTTCCTGCTTTACAAAACAAATATGCACAGGGAGGTTACTTGTATGCTGACTATTATAACCAATTCGGATACAATGTATCTGCTTATCAGGACCCTGATTCCCATTTTTACAACGGTACATCCTGGGGGCCGGCAATTGATACCTTAAGATATACAACCGATCCGAAATATGTTCCCGGTGATGTTCCTAAATCATTTGGCGGTACAACTCCAATGGACGATTATCTGAAGTATTGGGATCCCAACGGCCGTATTGTCGGAGAAAGCAGCCCTTACGCCTCAAATAAAAAGGCGGGCACCTATGATCCCTACGACTTTTTTCAAACAGGGATTACACTTAATAATAATATAAATGTTTCAGGAGGAAATGACGTTACCACCTTTTATGTTTCACTTTCTAATACTAATATTAAGGGTGTTGTTCCCAATAATACATTAGTCAGAAATACATTCAGTTTTAATGCTTCACATAAACCGGCCAAAAATTTGAAAATCAGCGCTGTTGTGAACTATACTAATACCGTCGCTAATCGTAAACAACAGGGGAGTAACCTTTCCGGTGTTATGTTGGGTTTATTAAGGACACCGCCTACCTTTAATAATGCTTATGGATATCAATTCACAGGGCTTTACAGACACGGTCAGCAAAGATCATACCGCAACGGTAAAGGCTATGATAACCCTTATTGGGTCGCCAACAAGATTAATTACAGGGATGAAGTAAATCGTCTTTTTGGCACTTTAGCTCTCGCATGGAATATTACTGATTGGTTGAAATTAAGCTATCGCGGGGGTATTGACTTTTACGACTATTATTCGACTAATAATTTTGCAATACACTCAAATGGTTACCCCGAGGGATATTCTATGCCTAATAACAGGTTCAACATGGATTTAAATCAGGATATATTTCTTAATATTCAAAAAAATCTCAGTGAAAAATTTACATTTACTACGATGCTCGGTTTTAATATGTATGAGACACGTTATAAACGAGTTAGAGCAGAAGCTAACGGACTTATCATACCTGATTTCTATGATGTTTCCAATACCAACGATGTGAAAGGATATCAGCAAGAAAGTAAGTACAGAACACGTGCTTTTTATTTTGATGTGGGATTGTCTTATATGAATATGTTGTATGTTGATGTTACCGGACGTTATGAAGGTTCGACAACTTTGCCGGAAAGTGATAATTCGTTTTTCTATCCTTCGGCAAGCGTGAGTTGGATATTTTCGCAATTGCCTTTTTTGAAAGACTCAAAAGTCCTTTCGTTTGCTAAATTTCGTGCTTCCTATGCAATTATTGCAAATATACCCAGTGCTTACAATACCGACACCTATTTTTCCCAGGCTGGTACCGGAGATGGCTGGACCAATGGCATTAGTTTCCCGTTTTTGGGTGTGAATGGGTATTCCAAGGATTTTACATTGGGAAACAATCAACTAAAACCTGAAAAAGCCAAATCATGGTCTGTCGGATTCGATGCTCGTTTTTTGAAAAGTCGTTTTCGGATAGATGCTGACTATTTCCAGCGTGTAAACAGCGGCTTGCTGTTGAATGTTCCTACCGCACCTTCATCGGGTTATGGCCAGAGATATATGAATGCTGCCGAAATGAAAACTACCGGAATCGAGTTGTTGGTGTCGGCAGATATTGTGAAAACGAATAATCTGTTGTGGAATGTTACTGTAAACTGGTCAAACCCCAATACTGTTGTTACAAAACTTGCACCCGGTGTACCTAATGTGTTTCTCGGCGGATTTACAGAACCTCAGGTAAGAGCTGTTGCAGGAACCCAGTATCGTAGTATTTACGGTACCGATTGGGTCAGGGATAAATCGGGTAATTTAATAATAGATGACAATCCGGATGATGAATTCTACGGTTATCCTATTCCAGGCACCGGTACCACTAAGTTAGGTTCCATTCAGGCCAATTGGACTATGGGTATTACCAATACCTTAACATTTAAAGGTGCAAGTCTTTCATTTTTAATTGATATTAAAAATGGCGGACAGATGTGGAACGGAACGCTTGGCGCTTTAGATTATTTTGGAAAAAGCAAAGATACGGAAGATCGTAACAAGGATTATGTGTGGAAAGGTGTTATGGGCCATGTGGACCCCGAAACCGGAGATATTGTTTCCACCGGTAAATCCAATACTCAAAAAGTTAAATTAGATGAAAACTGGAGGTTCTGGGATGGATACGGAAGCGGATTTACAGGTCCTTCGTCTCCTTATATTCAGGATGCAGACTGGGTTCGTTTACGTACGATTACGCTTTCTTATGATTTCAAGAGGAGCGTTTTGAAAAATGTTTCCTGGATAAGGAATCTTAACCTTTATTTTACAGGATACAACTTGTGGCTTTCAACACCTTATACAGGTATTGACCCCGAAACAAGTTTATTGGGAGCGTCCAATGCTCAAGGTTTTGATTATTTTAATATGCCTGGTACAAAATCTTATACCATTGGTTTAAAAGTAGGATTTTAACTATTATTTTAATTATTAAATTTAAAACGATGAAAAAAATAAATTATATAACGATTGCCACACTGATAGTAATGCTACTGTTCTCAGTAACATCATGCAAAAAAAAGTGGCTGGATCCATCTGTTAACGAGGATCCTAATTCGGTTACAGATGTTCCTGGTTTTGTGCTGTTGCCTTCCATTGAAGCACAAATGGGCTACATTTTGGGAGGTATGGATGTCGTAGGAACAACTTCTATGTGGGATCAATATGCCATGGGTGCAGCTCGTCAAGCTGCCGCCATTAACGGCTATATTTACCTTTCTTCCGATGTGGATAATGTCTGGGGTTCATTTTATACTCAGGGTGGTATGATGAGTACCAAGATTTTGATGGATAAATCCTTAAATCCGGAAACTTTTTCTCCTGTTTATGGCGGAATATCCAAAATTCTAATGGCTATCTGGCTGGGAAATGCTACTGATTTGTGGGGAGATGTGCCTTATTCGGAAGCATTTATGGGAGAAGCTAATTTAACACCTAAATACGATTCACAACAACAGGTTTATGATACGATTCAAAGTCTGCTCTCCAGTGCAATCAATCTTTTGAAACAAACTCCGACAGCGTTTGATCAACAACTCTCAACAAGTGACTATTTCTTTGGAGGGGATACTGATGCATGGATAAAAGTTGCCTGGTCGTTGAAAGCGAGATATACCCTCCATTTGTCAAATAAAAACAGTACCTGGGCTACTGATATTATTGGTATTGTCAAAAACCAAAATGTTATGGCCGGTAACTCAGACGATTTGGCATTCAAATTCGGAACGGGCCCTTCTGTACAAAACCCGATGTACCAATATGAAGATCAAAGGGGTGATATGAGAAACAATGTTGCATTCTTTAATTCTCTCGCCGATGACAATGACGATCCGCGTAGTGTTATTTATCAGGCTACACCTGACGGGGCAGATTATTTTGCCGGCATTTATTACGGAGAAAAGGATTCGCCTGTCGAACTTATGACATACTCCGAATTAATGTTTATCGCTGCCGAAGCGTACCATCAGGCAGGTGATTATGAAATGGCTAAAACCTATATTATAAACGGGATAACATCAAGCATTGAAAAATATAAGAATATAGACGAACATTACGATTCGGTTTCAGACGCCTGGCTTTCTGCAAAAATTGCTACTTACGACGGTACCGAAAATTCTCCGTCCCTGAAGGAAATCCTTACTCAAAAGTACGTTGCCGATTATTTAAAACCGGAATCGTTCGTTGATTATCGAAGAACCGGAATTCCTAAGTTAACTCCTGTAAATACAAGGGGAATCCCGAACCGGTATCCCTATGCTACGTCAGAAGTATTGTATAATAAAAATACTCCATCAACTACGCTGTACACAAAAATGTGGTGGCAGAAATAGGGATTAATTTAAAATTTATCCCCCTTTTTTGTAGTTTTTAATCTAAAAGGCCGTCTCGTTTTAAACGAGACGGCCTTTTTTTTTTTAACAGCTTGTTAACGCAATATATTTATTAGTAAATTGCGGCGTTATTTAGGATTCACATTGAATCTTATTAAAATTAATTATATCTATAACCAAAATTTTACATTATGAGGAAATTTACAATTTTGCTGGTGCTCTTGTTTTTAGCAGGCTTGCAATATGCAAATGCACAAACAAGGACACTAAGTGGTAAGGTTATCAGTTCCGAAGATGGAAAGGGTATCCCTGGAGCAACAGTTCAGGTAAAAGGAACGACAGTTGGTACGACTACCGATTTGGATGGTAACTATTCGATTCAGGTAGCACCTGATGCTACTACGTTGGTGTTTGCCTTCATTGGAATGAAGACAATTGAGTACAAGATTGGTAATGAATCAACAATCAACATTACCATGCAGCCGGAAGCACAACTGATGGAAGAGGTTGTTGTAACGGCTCTCGGTATTTCCCGGAAAAAGAAATCACTGGGTTACGCCACGCAAAAACTAAGCGGAGATGAAATCAGTCAGGTTAAAACAGCCAATTTCATCAACAACCTTCAAGGCAAATCTGCCGGTGTTGACATCAAACAGAATAATAACTTAGGTGGCTCCACCAATGTTATTATCAGGGGTTCATCTTCTTTAACAGGGAATAACCAGGCGTTGTTCGTTGTGGATGGTGTACCCATCAGCAACGACATTGTTAATGATCCCGGCCAGGTGAGCGGGCGTAACGGATACGACTATGGAAACGCTGCCGCCGACATTGATGCCAGTGATATTGCATCAATTGACATACTGAAAGGTGCTGCAGCTACCGCACTTTACGGATCACGTGCGGCCAATGGGGTTATTATGATCACGACCAAAAAAGGTAAAAGATCCGAACCCGGTCAAAAACGCTGGGGTGTCACCCTCAGTTCAAACGCTACAGTGGGAATGGTTGATAGAAGCACTTTCCCCACATACCAGCAGCAATATGGTGCCGGTTACGGCTGGTTCTACAGCGGTGGCCCGGAATATCCCGGATTGGACAGGGATTGGGACATTAATGGTGACGGTAAGTTGGATTTAACAGTTCCTACTTATGAAGATGCTTCATTCGGCCAGAAATTTGACCCGTCTTTGATGGTTTATCAATACGATTCTTATTATCCTGCCTCTCCTTATTACAAAAAAGCAAGGCCGTGGGTAGCTGCTGAAAACGGCCCGGCCTATTTCATGCAAAATGCATGGAACTTTTCAAATACGGTTGCAGTTGCCGGTGGCGGAGAGTCAACCACTTTCAGGCTGGCTTATACAAACAATACCGGTTCGGGTATTTTACCCAACAGTTATATGAATAAGAACAACCTGGATTTTTCCGGTTCGTATGAGATTGTTCATGGCTTAACGGTTACGGGTAAGTTAACCTATATCAAAATGAGCAGCAAAGGACGTAACTCAACCGGATATAGCGATAACATCTTTTCCTCGTTCCGGCAGTGGATGGAAACCAATGTGGATTATAAAGAACAGCAACAACTGTTTGACAACACAGGCAACAACCTTACCTGGAACCCAAACAGTCCTTATGATCATGCGCCGGCCTATTGGGATAACCCGTACTGGGTTCGTTATAAAAACTATGAAACAGACGGAAGAAGCCGTTTATTGGGTTATGCCATGGTTAATTGGAAGATCAATAAACATTTTGATGTTATGGGCCGCTTCGGTTTTGATACTTACAGCTATCTGTTGGAAGAAAGAAAAGCCATTGGTTCTGCCTCGGGTGAATTTGGCGTTGGCCGTCCCAATGTCACTTCAGGATATGCCAGGCGTACCCAGAATTTTACCGAATCCAATACGGACATTATGGGCACATATAACCAAAGCTGGAAAAGTGTTAGTTTGAATGTTTTATTGGGGGTCAATATCAGAAGGCAAAAGAACGATCTGCTTTATGCTTCAACTCAGGGTGGTTTGATTGTCCCCGATTTGTATACGCTTTCAAACAGCAGAAATGCCCAGTCACCTCCTGATGAACGTTTGGCTACTATTGGCGTTAACGGTTATTATGCAAGTGTATCACTGGGACTTATCAATCAAATTTATATTGACGGAAGTATCAGGAGAGACCAGTCTTCAACACTTCCGCCAGATAAAAATACTTATTATTATCCTTCTATTTCTGCCAGTTGGCTTTTCTCCGAATTGGTAAAGGCAGACTGGTTACAACTCGGTAAATTAAGGCTTGGCTATGCACAGGTCGGTAACGATGCGCCTTTTGCAAGTATTACAGACACTTATACACAGTTTCCCTCTTACGGTGTTACGCCTTTGTTCTCGGTACCCAGTACCAAAAACAATCCCAATCTGAAACCGGAAACAACAACCAGTATTGAAGCCGGCTTGGAAATGACCATGCTCCAAAAAAGATTGGGCTTCGATTTGGCTTATTATAAAAACAATACAGTTGACCAGATTCTTCCTGTAGCCGTGTCCACCGCAACAGGATATTCCTTTAAATATGTAAATGCCGGTGAGATTCAAAATGCCGGCTGGGAACTAACCTTGACCGGGGCACCTGTGGCGAAAACGAAATTCAGGTGGGATATTACAGTGAACTGGGCCAAAAATGTAAACAAAGTTGTTTCGCTGGCCGAAGGTGTTGATAACCTGCAATTGGCAGCTCTCCAGGGTGGTGTTTCTATTAATGCCCGTGTGGGTGAACCTTACGGGACTATTCAGGGCACCGATTATGTTTACAATGATAATGGTGATAAAGTTATCGGATCTGACGGATACTACCTGAGGACATCAACTTCCGATGTGGTTATCGGAAACATTACCCCGGATTGGATTGCTGGGATCAACAACAGGTTTTCATTCGCTAACAACTGGGCATTCAGCTTCCTCATTGACTGGCAACAGGGCGGAAGCGTATTCTCCTTAGACCAATGGTACGGCATGGGGACGGGATTATATCCCGAGACTGTTTTCACCAATGATCTCGGAAATCCGGTAAGGAATTCCTTAGCTGATGGTGGCGGATTGATTCTGGACGGTGTTGTCAACACAGGTACCCCTGAAGAACCCGTTTGGGAGAAAAATACAACAAGGGTACATGGTGATGACTATCGTGTATTTGGCTGGTCAAGAAATCCGAACAGCGCATTTGTTTATAATGCTAATTATGTAAAGCTCAGGGAAGTTGTTTTAACTTATTCATTGCCCCAGAAGTTAATGGACAAATCGAAAGCGCTTTACGCGGTTTCATTAAGTCTTGTTGGATCTAATCTTTGGATTATTTCAAAAAGCCTTCCTTATGCCGACCCGGAATCCAGTCAGGGAGCCGGAAATGTTCAGGGATGGCAGTCGGGCGTAATGCCTTCTACGCGAAATATCGGATTAACTGTTAAAGTACAATTTTAAACAAGAAATATCATGAAAAGAATTTATTTAATATTAATAGTTTTGATCGGGATAACATCCTGTCAAAAGGACCTCGAGAAATTGAACGTGGATACGAAGCATCCAACAAAAGTTCCTGGTAATTTCTTATTCGCAAATGCGCAAGTAGCCCTTGCCGACCAGGTTGCAACTCCCAATGTTAATCTTAACAACTGGAAGCTCTGGGCGCAGTACTGGACTGAGACAACTTATACTGATGAGTCCAACTACGATGTGGTTACCAGGGATATAGCCAGCAATAATTTCAGAACCTATTACCGGAATATTCTGCGTGACTTCCTGGAAGCCAAAAATATTATTGGAGAGGAAGTTACCGCCGGGGATGCTGAAGCAGCAGCCAAGCAAAACAGGATTCTGATCACCGATATCCTGATGGTTTACACCTATCAGCGAATGGTGGATATGTTTGGAAATGTTCCTTACACCGAAGCATTGGATATTGATAACATTTCACCGGTATATGATGATGCATTTACCATTTATAAAGATCTGATCAACAGGCTGGATACTGACCTTGGCGGATTAGACGCAACGAATGGTAGCTTTGGTAGTGATGACCTCTATTTTAGTGGTGATGTGGACATGTGGAAAAAGTTTGCCAATACCCTGAAAGTTAAACTGGGGATTACCTTGTCATCTGTTGATGAAACATTGGCTAAAAAGACGGTAGAATTGGCATATAAAAAAGGCTTTGGGCCGGGTGAAAATTGTGAGCTTGCTTACCCCGGCGGAATTAATGCCAACCCGATCTTCGAGAATTTGATCCAAAGTGGCAGGCATGATTATGTAGCAACAAGTACAATTATTGATATAATGAACGATCTGGCAGACCCGCGTCTATATCCTTATTTTACCCTGGTTGATACTTCATCAAATCCTGCTGAGGTTAAATTGGCTTATTATGGTGGTGATGCCGGATACAGCAGTGCTTATACCCAGTATTCACACATTCCCAATACAAATACTGATGCCGGTGAGCGGCTTTCAACGGATGTTGATGGCAGCAATGTGGCTGATGAAACTTTCCCGATGGTCATGCTGGATTATACCGAAATGTGTTTTTACCTGTCCGAAGCTGCCGAGAGAGGTTACTCTGTGGGTGGTTCTGCTGAAGATTGGTATAATAAAGGGATTACTTCATCTATGAACTTCTGGCTGGGCAAACATTATAACCCAACCGATGTTGCTTCCATGACTGCTGCTTATCTTGCCAATCCCGATGTGGCCTATAGTACTGCTCCCGGCGACTGGCACCAAAAGATTGGCATCCAGGCATGGCTGGCTTTTTATTACAGAGGCTTTGTCGGATACACGTCATTCAGAAGGCTGGGTTATCCGGAAATGCATCAGGTGCCTTCCCCTGCTGAGGGATCAGGTGGAACAGTACCTAGGAGGATTACCTATCCTATTGCCGAACAAACACTGAATGCCGCTTCGTATGCCGAAGCTGCCAGTGCAATAGGTGGAGACCTTTTAAAAACACACATATTCTGGGATAAATAATCCTGAATAAGAATATTTGATGAAAATAAAAAAAGACCGTCCAACAAGGCGGTCTTTTTTTATGTTTGTGGTTGTAGACAATCCGGACGGTGCTATTGTTTAAATAATTCAATATCACTGAAAAACAAATCCCAGGCAAATGACCGCGCAACATAAGCGGTGGCCGTTTCAAGACGGCTTCCTTTGTCCGGGCCCTCAACGACTTCTCCAAACAGGTCATACCTGTTTCCTCTGTCATCTTTCATAATGACTGGCAACTCGTTTTGTACGGGGCTGTATTTATACTTGTCGGCTGATGTTTTATTTAAAAAAGCGGTATAAAGATGCAATTCATAACTACCGCAAACAATCAGTGAAGAACCCCTAAAATTGGTTATAAACACTTGAACCCCTTCTTTAAACAACTGAAAATTAAAAAGTAAGAGACGGTCATTTTTTACAATGCCGAAATATTGCTGACCGGATGGCAGGATGACATTATTTTCACCGTCATCAGGTTCATTTTTCAGGAAACCGGTTTGCCTCAACCCGGCCGGATTAAGTACCATTGCATTAGGATATGCATTTATAAGGGTTGAAAATTTAATTTCCAAAACGGATTTAGTTTCTGGAATCATCCCAATCAGGATTCCATTCACGCATTGCATTTTCATTTGCGACCAGATGCTTTCCGTGTTCCGGTCGTATGGCATCAGATTTTCGTTGTACAACATGCCCGAAACGCCGAATTCAGTGACCTTTCCGTTAATTTTCCGGTTCCATTGCATCGCGCTTCCTGTCCTGGGGCAGTAAGTGATCGCGAAATATTCTCCGTTGATTTGGTCATTGACAATTTCGTGGGCATCCATTATCTGCACAGGATAAACCCTGGTTTCGATCCCTGCATTCGTGACCAGTACAAGATCATTTGGTTTTAAATTGCTTTGGCCTGCCGGAATAAACTTAGGATTATCAATGGATGGAATTCTGTCTTTCGGAAGATCTTTGAAAAGGACTTTGCCTGGCGGCACAAGCCACAATCCTTCATCCCCACTTGGTGTGGCCGATCGGGGATTGTCGTTTTTGGTACAGGATGCTGCAACAAACAAAAAACCAAACAAAAACCCCAACAATACTTTTTCCATGATCTTTTTATAATTTGTCGCCGGCAGGACGAAATCCTTACGCATCTTATTGGGTTGAGGGAGAAAACACAACGTAGAACAGGAAAATTATCCCATCGGGATAACGGTTTGTAAATATGGCTCGTAGCCGTTTATTTGCAGGGTTTTCGTTGATTACTTGTATGTTTATTTTACTTCTCATTTTTCTTATAACTACTGCACCGGCTATGGGATATTATTTGTTGTTAACTGCTGGCTTTTGCGGTGGCATTTTGGAATCATATTATTGGTCATCCTTTTTGTTTTTTTATCTTTTTTGTAGTATCGCTAATTTGTTTAATAAAATGTTTTTCAACCTCTGAAATTTCATTTTTAATTAGCTCTTTGTATTTCTCATATTCTGAATGTGCTTTTTGTAATGCTTACGGGTGGCTTATGCTCCCCGCATGTTTTAGGACGTCCTTTTTCGTCATTTTCAGGAAAGTATCAAGTTGCTCAATCCAATCTTTCATATACATTGGCGTTTGATTGAGTGCCTGAATCTCGGCAATTTCAAGAAATGCTGTAACAATTCGGTTCAGTATATTTCGTTCCGGTTCTGAAAGATAGTTCTTTGCTATTTCTGTTTCTTTTTTTGTTGGTTTCATTCCTTTGAAACTGCTAAGGCCGAGATTAACTTTTTTGAATCTACTCTTTGAAAAGAAAGGATTGTCCATGGTAGCTGCCACAGCGGTTCAAAGGAAGCTCCTGGGTTTAATCTATACTCTGTGGAAAAATGATACAACCTATGTTGAAAATTACCAACAGAACATAGCAGCATAAGTTATGAAGGAAATCAATAGACATCAGATAATGTGGAGATCAAGCCTTCTTTCGGCTTTTTTGCGGAGCAAAAAAATAGTGGGAGACAAACTCCCACTATACAAGATAGACTTCAGTTCAAAGTATCAACCAAAGCCCTCTTTCGGCTAGTGTCAAAATTAATAAAACACTTTGAAAAAAATGAAAATAAATTTGGATTTTAACACAGTATCTTGCGCCAGGAGGGAGTTTATCTAAAGCTACCTTCTTCCATTTTCGAATAGTCAATTTGTTCTCTACAGATATTACCTCCAGGGGCCAAATAAATTTCAACACCCTTGTCGGTAAACTTTGAAATATATGATCCAATTACCCCTGCTTCATCTGTCACAAAATAAACTATATCAAACAATCCCTCATAATAACGAAAAAAACCTTTTATTCTAAATACATAAACTATTTCATCCTTACATTTTAGTTTCTTCTCAAGAATTACTGAAAACGTTTCTTTTAAACTATTTTTCCGATTATTAATTGTTTCAATAACAAGATTTTCTTCTTTACCAACTTCACTTGATAAATCAAACAAAATTGCAGGCTTTGTTTTCGGCTCGGTGAATTGAATGAAAAATTTCCTATTATTTTTATAAAATATGGTATTTGGGAAATAATCACGGTTAAAAACAGAACACACTATCGTAATAATATATTCACATCCGGAGTTTTTTTGCTTTATTTCCTTTATAATTTTAAACGATGGAGGCTGATTAATATTAGTTGTTTCTAAAAAATAATTTTTAAGACATTGATTTACAGAATTATTAGAACAAGAGGTTAAAGCAAGTATGTTTGATATAAAAAGAATTTGCAACGAATGATAATTTTTTTTAAAATAATGCCTTATTACAGGATTGATTATCGTTTCTTGTTTTTGTCTTCATTGTTATCAATTATTTTGTATATTTCCAAAAGTTGTTCTTTTGCTATTGTACCATTATATTTCTTATCTTTCAATACCTCTTCATTTGAAGGAGAGTTATAGTCTTCAACTCCATAATAAAATTTATGACCTTCCTCAGTTGATTTAGTTTGTTTCCCATTTAAAAGTACATCTAAACCATGGGCAATTTCTTCATGATTTAAAGATGAAGCTTTGTCTGCTTTTTTATCTTTATCTATAATATCGTCATTATCTATATCATTCAATCCAATAGCTATAACTCCTTTCTCGCCATTTTCAAATGCAACGCCAATTTCAGAATCATTTACATGATCAAAATATCCACGTTTAAATCTAGTATAGTTTTTATAATCTTGTTTGCTTATTAATATTAGATACTTTTTGATAATTTTCGTCATTCGTAAGTGCTTTTTGAAAAAAGACTTTTTGTAAACCCCAAAAATCAACGTTAGAAATTGGAGAATTTTCAGCATAATTATATGGAGATACCCAAACGAATTTATCTGCTAATGGATCAGTGCATAAAAATCTACCTAACTGGTAATCGTATCCTCCCGTCCTGTTGGGTACTATGCGGCCTTCTGCTGTCAAAATGTATTTCAGTTCGTTGTTTTCGTAAACAAAGTTATCAATATAATCGGTTGTGGTTACAATGGCGTGGTTGGTTGTGGTGAGGTTGGCGAGTTTGTTGCCGGTGGCGGAGTATAGGTAGTTAATTTCATTGTTGTTATCTTTTGTAATCAATACGATTTTTTGAGGCAAATTCAGAAAATTATAAAAGCGTGTGGCAATAAATGTTGTAAGTGAGGACACCAACAACGGAGAGATTATTTAATCGAATCGAGCAGGGGAATGTAATGTGCCACAACCGAATCGAAGGCTGCTTGGTAAGCCGGATCAACGGGCTTGGCAGGGGGTGATTCAACTTTTAGCGGGTTAATCGCCCTGCCGTTCCTGTAAAACCTGAAATCAAGGTGTGGGCCGGTGGCAAGGCCGGTTTTGCCAACATAACCGATCAGGTCACCCTGTTTAACTTTTTTACCCGCTTTCATCCCTTTAGCAAACCCATTCAGGTGCATATAAGAAGTTGTATAAGTCCCGTTATGTTTGATTTTAAGATAGTTGCCACCGCCACGTTTTTGATAGCCTTTGGCAATCACAGTGCCGTCGCCAACCGTATGGACCGGTGTGCCCATGGGTGCTGCATAATCCACACCGTGATGAGGCCTTCTTATTTTGAGAACCGGATGCCACCGACTGTTTGAAAATCGTGAACTTATGCGCGTAAAGCGTAAAGGTGCTTTAAGAAAAGTCCGTTCAAGGCTGTTGCCCTTTTCGTCAAAATAATCGCCTTTATCATTTTGTACAAAATAAAAAGCATAAATATTTTTTCCGTTATGATTAAAGGAAGCTGCCTTAACTCTTCCCAAACTGATATAACGGCCATTCACAAAATACTTTTCATAAATTGCTTTGTACGAATCCCCTTTTTGTAAGCCGAAGAAGTCAATTGTCCAGGCATAGATTTCCGAAAGGTTATTGGCCAGGTTCGGATCCGCACCCTGGTCAACCAGTGAATTCCAGAGTGATGACCGGATAGTACCCGAAAGTTTTTCAGTTTTCGTAATTACCTTCTTATGTCCCAGCTTAGCATATAACGAATCAGACAAATGATACATCACAAAAGAAGAAGGTGTAATTTCATAAATAAAATACAGGGTTTTTGGAATTGAATCGTTGGTTTGGATTACTGTATAAGGATTCCCCCGCCTGATCTTTCTTACGTCAAAGGTGTCTTTTGTGTGTCGTGCAATGTAATCAATGGCGGCATAGTCAACGCCGTATCTCAGGAGGATATCGGCCAGGAATTCATTTTTTTTGACTTTGTCTTTTATCACATGTAAGCTATCTACGGCTATCCCGTATATTTTTGCCGGTTCAGGAATCTCCACTGTATTTTTTACGGGGATATTTTTTTCGGGACGGCTACATGAAAGCAAGAACAAAAACAATATAATAAAACAATAAAAAAGTTTTCTCAGCATAAGTTACCTCTCAAATAAATGAGTGCAAAAATACGGTTTTCCGGTTTTGAAAACAGGAAGATTATTAAGTGTGTTTTTCAGCGTAGTCCCTGCCTGCTTTAAGGGCTTTATGGTTTAATATAACCATGTCTTTGCCTTTTTTTGAAAACATTTTTTCCAGAGCCTTTTCCAGTGAACCGTAATTAAGACCCAGAAAAGGGGAAGCTGAACCCAGTACAACAATATTGGCAGCTTTAACCGATCCCTGGTCTTTGGCTACCCGTTCTGCATCTATGGTAACATACCGGGGTAATTTCCAGATGGCATGCAATATTTCTTCAAGCTGTGGATAATTGCGGATGTTATTGAATGGGTTCATGCTTGTGATCAACCAGCCGGTTTCGGTGTTAAGCATATTGACAAACCGGAGTGATTCGAGCGGTTCAACCGAAATAATGAGGTCTGCTTCCCCTTCGGGGATCAGGTCGGAGGCGATGGGACCGGAAGATAAACGGAGGTGAGCCTGGACATCACCGCCACGTTGCGCCATACCGTGTACTTCCGATTGTTTAAGATGTAACCCCTCAATTAATGCTGCCGTGCCAATGGTGGCTGCGATGGTAAGGATACCCTGACCACCTACCCCTGATATTATAATATCTTTTTTCATGAGTTTTAATTTTCAACGGTTCAGGCTTCAACTTCCCGGGCTTTCTTTTTTTCCAGTGCCTTTAATTTCATCCTGCGTGCCAGTGTTTGTACGCACTCACGGCGGGCAATGATCACTGAAACGCCTTCATATCCCACCTCTTTTTCGATAATGTTTACGTTTTCTTCATGCAGTCGCCGCAAAGGTTTGATCACATGGATGTGGTCAGGGTCAACACCAACACCACGCACAATATCATCCAGCCGGTTAAAAGCTGCAGAATGTTGGCCCCCGGTCATGGCTGTTGTGGAATTGTCAAGGATCAAGACGGTGATGGGGGAGTTGTTGTTGACCGCATCAAGCAATCCTGTGATTCCCGAATGGGTAAATGTTGAATCGCCGATAGCAGCTACTGCGGGAACCAGACCTGCATCGGCAGCACCAATGGCCATCGTAATGGATGCCCCCATGTCAACACAACTGTTTATTGATTCCAGTGGTGGGAGGGCGCTCAGGGTATAACATCCGATATCGGAAAATACACGTCCTGCCGAATATTTTTTCATGACCTCATTCAGTGCGAGGAAAGAATCGGTATGCGAACAGCCATCGCACAACAGGGGAGACCTGCCCACAAGGACATCGGGAAGATCAAACCCTTCATTTGCTTCTATTCCCAAGGCTTTGGCAACAAGTTTGGGGTTGAGTTCGCCGGCACGGGGCAGGCTGCCGTCCAATCTCCCTTTTATTTTTTTACCCTCGTTGAGCATCCCGCGCAACAGTTCTTCAATAAGGGGGTAGCCTTCTTCTAAAACCAGTACTTCTTCAACATGGTCAACCAGTTTTTTCATCATTTTAACAGGTACGGGATATTGCGAAATTTTTAGCACAGGAAAGGGTACTTTGAAATCGGTAAAGTTTTCAGCCAGATAATTATACGCTAATCCACAAGTGATGATTCCCAACCGGTTATCTTCGCCATCAATCATTACATTAAATCCTGAACGGGCTGCTTCTTCTTCAAAATGAACCTGTTTGCCGAGCAGGTCGTTGTATTGTTTTTTTGCATTTACCGGCAGCAGGATGTATTGTTTAAGCGAAGATGGCAAATGCAGTTCGTTCTGTGATTTCGGTTTGCTGCATGTAACAATAGACCTTGAATGGGAAAGCCGGGTGGTAACCCTCATCAAAACCGGTGTTCCCATTTTTTCGGAAAGTTCAAACGCATACCGGGTCATTTCGTAAGCTTCCTGCTGGTTCGAGGGTTCCATAATCGGAATCTGGGCAAACTTTCCATAAAACCTGGAGTCCTGTTCGTTTTGTGAACTGTGCATGGAAGGGTCATCGGCCGACACCACGACCAATCCGCCATTGGCACCGGTAATGGAGGAGTTGATGAAAGGATCGGCGGCCACATTTAACCCAACATGTTTCATGCAAACCAGGGCCCGTTTACCGGCATAAGACATGCCGAGTGCAGTTTCCATAGCCGTCTTTTCGTTGGCTGACCACTGCGACCTGACTTTGACATTTTCTGTTTGCTTTGAATTCTGGATATATTCGGTAATCTCGGTTGAAGGGGTTCCGGGATACGCATAAACGCCCGAAATGCCTGCATCCAGAGCACCCTGGGCTATGGATTCGTCACCGAGTAATAATAATTTTTCCATTTTATTCTTCAAGCTAAAGTTGTTTTCAAACCTTGCAAAATTATTAAATTTCATTCCCCGACCTGTTTGGGAATTCCAATCTATAATGGATTTAAATTGTAGTTTGAATTTAATGCCACGAATGCACGAATATTCATTCGTGCATTCGTGGCTATCTTTTTAAGTTCCGTTTGCGGTTTCCACTAAGGTTTCTTTTACAGAATAAGGTTTTTTAAACTTATGGTAATCCTTTCGTCAAATTTTGATAATATTTAATTTCCGGCACATTAAAATAAAATTCCACCAATTCATCCATTTATCCTTACTTTTACAACAAACTTAGGTAATGAATTTTTTGGCACACGCCCATCTTTCGGGTGAAAATGAGGACATCCTGTTCGGTAATTTTGTTGCTGATGCGGTGAAAGGGAAGACGGTGATGAATTATCAGGGGGACATTCGTTTTGGCATTCAGCTTCACCGGAAAATTGATGTTTTTACCGACCGTCATGACGTATTCCGGAACAGTGTGGCCAGGATCAGGAATGCGTTTGGAAAGTATTCGGGCATAGTGGTTGACATTTATTATGATCATTTTCTTGCCAGGAACTGGAATGAATATCACAATGAACCTTTACCCTTTTACGCCGGGCATGTTTACAGTATTTTGCTGGACAGATATGTGTTATTGCCAAAAATAACAAAAGGGCTTCTGCCGTTTCTTGTTACCCAAAACTGGCTTGTGGCCTATGCCGATTTTAACGGATTAAAAAAGGTTTTCAAAGGAATGGATCGCCGTACCGGTTTTGGCTCAGGAATGAAAAATGCGGTGGAAAAACTAATGAAAAACTATGATGATCTTTATTCGGATTTTAGTTCTTTTTATCCCGGGTTACAGACATATACCGTAAATGAAATTGAAAATAACTGCCGTTATTAATCAATAATCATTTCTTTCACAAGACGGCCATTATTGAAAAACAGTAACCACCAGTTTACGGTTTCCCCCGTTCCGGCGAAATTCGCAAAAATAAATTCCCTGCCACGTACCTGTATTCAGCTTGTGGTTGGTTATGGGTATCGTAAGCGACGAACCCAGTAAGGCAGATTTGAAATGTGCAGGCATGTCATCGGCCCCTTCAAGGGTATGGATATAAGCGGGGTCGTCCTCCGGGGCCACCCTTTTGAGCAGGGTATCGAGGTCGGTTTGAACATCCGGGTCGGCATTTTCATTGATCATGAGCGCAGCCGATGTATGTTTTACAAAAATGTTCATGAGGCCGTATTCGGGAAGCCGGCCGAAAGCTTCGGTAACAATCCGGTCAATATTATGAAAACCCCGGCGCATGGCAGGAAGGGTTATTTCTTTTTGTGTTATCATTTTATTGTTTTCTTCAGATGATATTTGCAGCGTAACCTGTAAAACAGAATGCGAAAATAAAAAAAGCCCTGCATTAAACAGGGCTTTCCTGGAATTGGTTTTTAAAGGTCGGTTATTTTTTGATTCCAACCATTTCTTCGAGCATATCGGTAGTGATTGATTTTGGCCGTTCGATGGGGTATCCCAAAGCACGGTCCCAGATAATATTGGAGAGTACGCCAAATGCACGTCCAATGGCAAACAGTACCGTATAGAAGTCATATTGCGTTAACCCGTAATGCCACTGAATTACACCGGACTGTGCGTCAACATTCGGCCATGGATTTTTGGCTTTTCCCTGTTCTTTTAAGATGGGGGGAACTACCTCATAAAGCATGCTGACGTATTGGAACAATTCGTCATCGGCCATGTGTTTCAGTGCAAATTCGCGTTGAACCATGTATCTCGGGTCGGTTTTTCTTAATACGGCATGTCCGTAACCGGGGATTACCTGTCCGCTGTTGAGGGTATCCCAAACAAATTTTTTCATTTCTTCTTTGCTGGGAAGCTTATCCCCCATTTTTTGTTTGACATCCTGTATCCAGCGCAATACTTCCTGGTTGGCCAGGCCATGTAACGGGCCGGCCAGCCCGTTGATCATCCCGGATACGGAATAATATACATCAGACAATGAACTGGCAATCAAATGCCCGGTATGTGCACTTACGTTACCGCTTTCATGGTCGGCATGAACAATGAAATACATCCTGGCCACATCATCATAAGGTTCGTCTTTTTGAAGCATGTATGCAAAGTTTCCGCCAAAATCGAGGGTCGGATCGGGATAGACATCCTTTTTGTTTAAATATAGTTTATCGTAAATGTAAGCGCCGATCAATGGGAGTTTGGCCAGAAGATTTGTCGCATCTTCAAAGGTCGGGTCCCAATAATCCATTTTGCTCATTCCGCCTTGGTAACGTGTATTGAATAATGACTCCCTCTCCATGGACATAACGGCTGCCGACATGATGGCCATCGGGTGGCTATGGTTTGGGAAAGCATCAATAACTTCAAAAACATAGCGGGGCAGAAGCCTGCGGTTGCTGAAATCATAAATTACATCAGCCACCTGGCTTTCGGTGGGGATATCACCGGTTAACAGCAAATAATACATGCCTTCAACATAAGGCATTTCTTTTCCTTCGGGTTTAGGGAGTTTTTCAAAAACTTCCGGAAGTGTATATCCGCGATAACGGATACCTTCGTAAGGGTCAAGGTAGGAGATGTCCGTAATCAGACTCTTGATGCCTCTCATACCCCCGAGTATTTGCTGAGCCGTAACATCCGCTACTACTTTATCGCCATACTCTTTCATCAGCCGCGTTGTCCGCGGCCTGTGCTGTTCAATCTTTTTGAACAAAGCTTCTTTTAATGTTGTCATAATTTTATCACTTTAATGTTTTACTGTTTATTAATTAACTCAGTTTGTGTTGCAGGTTTTCATCCAGGGCATCCAGAAATTCCCCGGTAGTCAGATAATCGGTAGTTTTCATTTCACTACCGTGGATAAGCAGGGCCAGGTCTTTGGTCATTTTTCCCGATTCAACGGTTTCAATGCACACCTGTTCAACATTGTGGGCAAAGCTGACCAGTTTCTGGTTGTTGTCGAGTCTTCCACGATGGGCCAACCCGCGTGTCCATGCAAATATTGAAGCGATGGGATTGGTGGATGTGGGCTTGCCTTGCTGGTACATGCGGTAATGCCGTGTAACCGTTCCATGTGCTGCTTCGGCTTCCATGGTTTTCCCGTCAGGGGTAACCAAAACCGAGGTCATTAACCCCAGCGAACCAAAGCCCTGTGCCAGGATATCGGACTGGACATCACCGTCATAATTTTTACAAGCCCAAACAAAGCCGCCTTCTTTTTTCATTACCTGTGCCACCATGTCATCAATTAACCGGTGTTCGTAATAAATACCTTTTTCTTCAAATTTGTCTTTGTATTCGTTATCAAATATTTCCTGGAAAATATCTTTGAAACGGCCATCATATTTTTTGAGGATGGTGTTTTTGGTTGACAAAAAGAGTACCTGTTCTTTACTCAATGCCATGTTGAAACAGGCATGGGCAAACCCTCTTATGGATTTGTCGGTATTGTACATGGCCATGGCAACGCCGTCACCATCAAAATCGTTGACCCTATATTCCTGCGGTTCACCTCCATCATCGGGAGTAAACTTAATGGTAAGCCTTCCTTTGCCTTTGGTAACGAAATCGGTTGCCATGTATTGGTCGCCAAAAGCATGACGTCCGATGATGATGGGTTTTTTCCATCCGGGTACCAGGCGGGGTATGTTTTTCATTAAAATGGGTTCGCGAAATACGGTTCCGTCCAAAATGTTACGAAGGGTCCCGTTGGGTGATTTCCACATTTGTTTTAGCCCGAATTCTTCTACCCTGTGTTCATCGGGGGTAATGGTTGCACACTTAATGCCCACGTTGTACTTTTTAATGGCGTTGGCTGCATCAACCGTGATCCGGTCATCGGTTTCATCCCGTTTCTGAATACTCAGATCGTAGTATTTCAGGTCAATATCAAGGTATGGCAAGATCAGTTTACGTTTGATCATTTCCCAGATAACCCGTGTCATTTCGTCTCCGTCCAATTCAACAACCGGATTGGCTACATGGATTTTATTCATGGTTTAAAATTTGATTTATTAATGTTTTTCTGTCTCGTTAAATAATACTTTAACCCCTTCAAAAGGAAGAACGGTAAAGGTACAAAATCAAACCTAAAACCATCTATTCCGTTAACTTTATTTAACAGTAAAATCCGGGATAAGTGTTATAATTTCAACATGATACGCTCTTATCTGGAATACAGACTAAATTATGGTTCTTATTTCACCGACTAAATACCGCCATTCGCCGAATTCTTATTTACACCACCCGGATGTTCCTATATATTTGTCGCACAAATTGTTCATGGTTTAGTACATAAAATTATTTAAAAATTTAATTTTTTAACACATGTCAAATTCTGAGAAATTATATCGTTCAAATACCGATAAAGTTATCGGGGGTGTGGCAGGAGGCCTCGCCGATTATTTTAATATTGATGCCGTTATCATAAGGATAATCTTTGTTTTGCTGGTATTGTTTGGAGGGGGCGGGATTTTGGTTTACATCATTTTGTGGATCGCTATTCCGGCCCGGGTTACTTCTTTTTCCGATTTAGGAACCAACGGCCCGGCAGTTGAAGAGTCCGCTATCGTCCCGTCAAGGAAAAAGAACACCAGCCTGATTGCCGGTATTGTTCTGATTGCTTTCGGGGTGTTGATACTGCTTGGACAAATAATTCCTTTTTACAGTTTTTCCGATTTCTGGCCTTTGCTGCTTATCATGGCCGGTGTCTTGTTGTTAATGCCTGAAATTTTCAAACCCTCTAAAAAAGTAAAATCATGAAATTCTCAAATGTTTTCTGGGGTGTAATCCTCATATTCCTCGGTGTATTGTTTATCTTACAAAACCTGGGCATGGTCTTTTTCGACTGGCGTTCATTATGGCGGTTGTGGCCTGTTATCCTTGTGTTGTGGGGGATTTCCATACTCCCGGCCAAAAGCTGGATCAAGTTGGGGCTGACCTTACTGGTACTTGCAGGTACGCTGGTTTTTATGTTCAACACCACCGTTGATGTAAACCGTTTTGAAGAAGGTTCACGCTGGTGGAACGAACCGTCAAAGAAAAGTATAGCACAGTCGTTCACCATTCCTTTTAACGATACGGTGGCCACGGCTACCCTCGATCTGGATGCTGCGGCAGGTTCGTTTATCATCCGGGATTCGACAAATAAATTGTTGGAGTTCGACAAACGGGGATCATGGGTGCGCTATTCTTATGTGCTGAAAACCAGTGAAGACAATGCAAAAGTTATTATTCAACCTGAGTCGAGTCACCATATTTTAATGCGCAATCATGATGAAAATGATGTGAACATGAGCCTCAATACTTATCCCGTATGGGATATAAACCTTGATGTGGGTGCTTCTTCCGTGAAGTTTGACTTGTCCTCATTCAAGATAAAAAACCTGGATGTGGATGCCGGGGCGGCCAGTTTTAAAATCAAGTTGGGTGACTACTATCCCAAAACAAACATCAATATAGATGCCGGGGCCTCATCCATCAAATTGCAAATACCCGAACAATCGGGATGCGACCTGAAAATCAGTACCGTTCTGTCGGGAAAGACCATCCAGGGATTTGAAAGAGTTGAGCGCGGACATTACCGGACTGAAAATTTTGAAAACAGCAAAAACAAAATATTCATCAGTGTGGATGCGGCTGTTTCCAGTTACACGATCACAAGGTACTAACCTTTATACCATATATTTAATGTTTCTACAAAAGGGGCGGGTTTCCCGCCTCTTTTTTTTTACTTCAGGCCTGTGAAAACCGAATACTCTTTTTATTTACCTTGCACGGGTTTTTTCTAATCATTAGAAGTTGATCGCAATGAGTATTAAGCAGAAGAATTTCCTGTTATTTCCTTTATTATTCATGATTTTTTACGGGTTGCATGGGCAGGGTGCTTCCATCCGCGGGTTTGTATATGAAGAAATGTCCGGCGAACCGGCTATATTGGCCAATGTTTATCTGATCGGTACTTCCCATGGTGCCTCCACCGATGTGAACGGTTATTTTCTGATCTCAAAAATACCGCCCGGTAGTTATACCCTTCTGGTCACCTACCTGGGATACGATACCATCAGGCAACAGGTGAAACTGGAAGGCAACAAGTTGTTAAATAAAAAGTTCTACCTGAAAAAGTCTTCAGTAAAACTGGAAACCGTTGAAATAAGTGCCGAGAGGCAGGCACAACGTACCGAGACAAATACCTCCATTGTCAAAATTACCCCAAAACAGATCAATAAAATTCCCTCAATGGGTCAGGCCGACTTTGCACAATATCTGCAGGTTGTCCCCGGGATTATTTATACTGGTGAACAGGGCGGCCAGTTTTATGTACGTGGCGGTTCACCCATTCAGAATAAAATATTGCTGGATGGCATGGTGATCTACAATCCGTTTCATTCGCTGGGTGTTTTTTCGGTTTTTGAGACGGATCTGATACGAACGGCTGATGTTTATACAGGAGGATTTAATGCCGAATACGGAACTCGTATATCTTCCATTATGGATATTACTTACAAAGACGGTAACAAAAAATATTTTTCCGGGGCTGTAGGGGCTTCTGCTTTTGGGGCGAGGGCTTATCTTGAAGGCCCCATAAAAAAACAAAAATCTCCTGAGGAAGGAAGTTCATCTTTTATCCTTTCCATGAAAAATTCATACCTGAGCCAGAGTTCAAAGGTTTTTTACAGTTATGTGGATAAAAACGGATTACCCTTTGATTTTCTGGATCTTTACGGTAAAATATCCCTCAATTCAGCCAATGGCAGCAAGGTTAGTTTTTTTGGATTTAATTTTAACGATAATGTAAAAAACTATAAATCAATAGCCGATTTTGGCTGGAACTCATTTGGTGGCGGGATGAATTTTCTGATTATTCCCGGCAAATCCCCTGTGCTCGTTGAGGGGATAATATCTTATTCAAAATACAAAAGTAATTTTCAATCTACTTCATTAACCCCCCGTGAGAGTTCAATCGGGGGATTTAATGCCGCATTTAATTTTACTTATTTTTTAGGCAAGGATGCCTTGAAATACGGTGTTGAAATGGGAGGATACAAGACCACTTATGATTTTTCCAATTTTGCCGGTGCCAAGATCAACCAGGAACAAAATACAACTCAAATCGGGCTTTATGCCCAGTATAAAACCACGGTCGGTAAATTTATTTTTGAACCGGGTTTACGATTTGAATGGTATGCTTCGTTGGCCAATATTTCACTGGAACCCAGGCTGGCCATCAAATATAACGTCACCAGGAATTTCAGGTTGAAGTTTGCCGGAGGGATGTATTCACAAAACCTCATTGCGGCTACTTCTGACCGTGATGTGGTTACGCTGTTTTACGGATTCCTCTCCGGCCCTGAAAACCTGCCCAAGACTTTTAACGGGAAAGAGGTGAAGAGTAAACTGCAAAAGTCTGACCACCTGATACTGGGTGCTGAAATTGATGCAGGTAAGTATATCAATTTCAACATTGAGGGATATTATAAATATTTCCCTCAGCTAACCAACATCAACCGGTTTAAGCTTTATGACGAGTCGCAGGCCCCTCCCGGTGCCCCTGACGTTGAAACAAAAGATTTTATCCTGGAAAAAGGAAATGCTTACGGAGTGGACTTTTCCATGAAGACTGATTATAAAAGGTTGTACCTGTGGTTTGTATATTCCCTGGGATATGTTCATCGGTCTTATGAAAACTCACAAGGGGAGATGATCACCTATACGCCGGGTTTCGACAGGCGGATGAATGTCAACGTGGTGTTTTCTTATACGGCAGGGGCCAAAAATCAATGGGAGTTTGGTGCCCGTTATAATTTTGGAACGGGATTCCCCTTTACCCAGGTTCAGGGTTTTTATGAACATTTGACCATGCCGGGTGGGGTTTCTAATGATTATACTACCGAAAACGGCCAGTTGGGTGTAATTTATGCTGATCTGTTTGGCGGACGCCTCCCGACTTATCACCGTCTTGATATTGATGTAAAAAAGAATTTTTATTTTAGTGCCCACAGCAAACTGGTCATTGATTTCAGTGTGATCAATGTAATGAACCGTAAGAATGTTTTTTATGTTGACCTGCTAACCGGTGAAATAGTTTATCAACTGCCGGTTATGCCCAGCCTGGGGCTTACGTTTTACTTTTAACGCCGGGAATAACAGCCTTTTTTTATGAACAATAAATCAAATTTTTTGATATTATTGCCGATGATGATAGCCATGCTTGTGAGTTTACAGGCTTGCGCACAAGAAACACACGAAATTATGGATGCCCCCGGAGCGAAAAAGATAAAAAAAGAATTTCATGAGTTCGGAAACACACGCGTTGACAATTATTATTGGTTGAATCAAAGGGACAATCCCAAAGTAATTGATTACCTGAAAGAAGAAAACGAATATACCGCCCGGGTGATGAAAAAAACAGAGAAACTACAAAAAAAACTGTACAAGGAAATTGTGGGGCGCATCAAGCAAAAGGACATGTCGGTGCCATACAACCTGAGGGGGTACCAATATTATACACGTTATGAAAAAGGAAAGCAATATCCTGTCTATTGCCGGAAAAAACTAAAAAAAGATGCACCGGAAGAAATAATGCTTGACGGGAACAAAATGGCCAGAGGCCATCATTTTTTTGAGATTGGCGACTGGGAAGTAAGCCAAAATAACGAGTTGCTTGCCTACAGTGTTGATACGGTCAGCCGCAGAAAGTATTCCATCCGTTTTAAAAACCTGGAAACAGGGGATAATTACACAGATAATATACCCAATACAACCGGGGATATCACCTGGGCCAACGATAACAAAACGGTATTTTATGCCATAAAAGACAAAACACTGAGAGCCTATCGGATCATGAGGCACCACCTTGGAGAAAACCCTGAAAAAGATGTGGTTGTATATGAAGAAACCGACCCCACTTATGATGTTTTCGTTTACAAGACCAAATCTGACAAATACCTGGTTATCGGTTCATCCAGCACTTTATCTGCCGAGTACAGGATTTTGAATGCAAATGATGCCGATGGGAAATTCAAAGTGTTTCAAAAAAGGCAACGTGACCATGAATATGACATTTCACATCAGGGCGGCCGCTGGCTGATCAGGACCAACAAGGAGGCAAAAAATTTCCGGTTGATGGAAACGCCAGAGGATAAAACCCCGATAGAAAACTGGAAAGAACTGATTCCGAACCGGGATGATGTTTTATTGGAATACATTGATGTTTTTCGTGATTTTTATGTCGTTACCGAACGCAAAAACGGATTGCGGCGGTTCCGTGTTTTCAACCTGAAAAACAACAAAGATCAGTATGTAAGTTTTGATGAGAAAGATTATTATGCCTATACCTCGGAAAACCCCAAATACGACAGCCGGAAACTGCGGTACGGTTTTACCAGCCTGAAAACACCCATGACCATTAATGATTATGATATGATCTCGGGGAAAACCACCCTGTTGAAACAGGATGAAGTTCTTGGCGGATACAACCCCGGTGAATATATAACAGACCGCTTGTTTGCAGTCGCCCGCGACGGGGTAAAAGTACCGGTTTCCATTGTTTACAAAAAAGGATTTATAAGGGATGGATCCCACCCTTTACGGCTTTACGGATATGGTTCGTACGGTTACAGTACCGAGTCATCTTTTTCATCCCCAAGATTAAGTTTGCTCGACCGGGGTTTTGTCATTGCCATTGCACACGTGCGCGGTGGTGAAGAAATGGGAAGACAATGGTATGAAGACGGTAAACTGTTAAATAAAAAAAATACTTTTTTCGATTTTATTGATTGTGCAAAATACCTGATTGAAAATAAATATTCTTCATCTGATAAATTGTTTGCTTACGGCGGCAGTGCCGGCGGATTGCTTATCGGAGCAGTCATCAATTACGATCCCGGGCTGTTTAAAGGGGTGATTGCCGATGTGCCTTTTGTGGATGTGGTAACCACTATGCTTGATGAAAGTATTCCCCTCACCACCGGCGAATATGATGAATGGGGAAACCCCAATGACGAAGAATATTACAAATACATGTTGTCGTATTCGCCCTATGATAATGTAAAAGCGCAGGATTACCCCAACATACTTGTCCTTACCGGATTGCATGACAGCCAGGTGCAGTACTGGGAACCGGCAAAATGGGTGGCCAGGCTCAGGGAGATGAAAACCGGTGATAATCTGGTGTTGTTAAAAACGAATATGGATTTCGGACATGGCGGTGCCTCGGGAAGATTTGAACAATACAAGGAAACAGCGCTGGAAGATGCTTTTATGCTGATGCTGTTGGGGAAAAACAATTAAGCCATACTTTTTGCACGTTCCTTTACCGGCCCGCTCACTTCAAGCTTAAATCCGATACCGTGAATATTGGTAATTTTTACGTTGGGATCAGGCCGCAGGTATTTTCTAAGTTTGGTGATGAACACATCCATGCTCCTTCCGATAAAATAGTCGTTTTCGCCCCAAACCTGTTCAAGTGCCGTTTCTCGTGTAAGCAGGGTGTTGACATTTTCACTTAGCAGTTTTAACAATCCTGTTTCTTTTTTGGTCAGTTTTCGTTCGCCCTCATTGTCCGAAAGGAGCATGCTGGTAGCATTGAAGGTGAACCTCCCAATAGGAAATATCTCATGTTGTATTGCAGGGTTTGTCTGATTACTGTTTTCACAACGTTTCAGGATGGCTTTAATTCGGAGGCTCAGTTCTTCGGTGTTGAACGGTTTGGTAATGTAATCATCACACCCGTTTTGAAAGCCCCTGATCCGGTCTTGTTTCAGATTTTTTGCCGTTAGGAAAATAATAGGTGTGGTTAGGTCATTTTCCCTGATCTCGGAAGCTAAAGTAAAGCCGTCTTTCTTCGGCATCATCACATCCAGGATCAGCATCTCATAATTATTTTTGTTAAAATAATCAAGTCCTGCTATCCCGTCAGCAGCGTGATCCACCTCATATCCAATCATCTCAAGGTAGTCTTTAAGCACCATGCTCAGATTGGCGTCATCTTCAACAAACAATATTTTGACCGGTCTGTTTTCTTTTTGTGTCATAGTGGCTACCTGTTTTTTGTTCAATATTAGTTCACGTGATTTTGTTTGTTTGTCGTCCAAAGGCATGATTCCTTACATTAAGTTATCTTATTGTTAAACGGAAGAAAAATATCAAATGTTGAACCTCTGCCCGGTTGGCTGTCAAGCTCAATATATCCGTGATGATAGTCAATTACGTTTTTTACATAATAAAGGCCAAGTCCAAATCCCCTTACTTCATGAATATTACCGGTAGGCACCCTGAACAGATTTTTAAAAACATCTTTATGATGTTCGGGCCGGATACCAATACCCTTATCCCGGATACTCAAAAAGATTCCGCTTTTGCTATTCCGGGTTTTAATCAATATCCGGGTATTTGAAGGCGAGTATTTGATCGCATTATCCAGCAAATTGAATATCACATTTATTATTTCGGTTGTGTTGGCTTTGATTGTATGACGGGTTGCATCAAGTTTAAGGGTTAAATTGATGTTCTTTTCTTTTAAATGAAGTTCAAATCGTTTAACAACCAGTTTCACCAATTCATGAATATCAGTTTCTTTGAAATTATAGTCTTTTTTCCCGTTTTCAAGGGATGATATTTCAAGAACCTGTTCCACATGATTTTTCAGTCGCTGGTTTTCATCAATAATTACTTTGACATATTTGTTGACTTTCTCCTTTTTACTTGTTACTTCAGGCCTTAAGAGCATTTCGGCTGCCAGGGATGTAGTGGCAAGGGGTGTTTTAAATTCGTGGGTCATGTTGTTGATAAAATCGGTTTTTAACTCCGAAAGTTTCTTTTGCTGAAGAATGGTCAGGATAACAAAAACAAAACTGATAATCACAATAACAATGAAAAAAACCGACAACAGCAGCCATATTTCCATTTGCCGTAAAACAATACTTGTTTTGGTTGGAAAATAGGCTGTCAGATAATAGTTACCTGGTTTGAAGATGCTTGCTATTGAATATTGATAAGGGGATTTCAACAGTTCTTTGCTTTTATTGCCTAAATGTCCTGTGGCAAACCGGTCATTCAACTTATTGTAAATTCCATAATAGTAATTATCGGTCATGCCCATTGAATTCATTTCTTCGTGCATCAGCGAATCAAGCGTCGAAGGCATCACAAAGTCGGTTACATCCAGTTTGACCTTCCGGCATGAAAGTTTATATAAATGTTCCTGAAAAACCGAATCGTTTTTAATTTCCATCAATTGGTTGATCACACTTTTTAATGCAATGCGTATACTGTTATCAAACTGTTTTCCTTTCAGGTCCAACGATTTCTTCACCCAGAACAACTGGGTAAAAACAATGCCCAATACCGAAATTGAAATAACGATGGCAATAGCTATAATAGTTCTTTTTTTCATAGAAGGAATTCTTTCCAAAATTAAAGACTGCCCCTCAGCAAGTATGACAATTTAACATTTTATTAACAGTTTTTAACAACTGTTTAACAGGATTAAGGGGTGATTTGCTTTTACATTTGTATCATTCAAGTAAAGATAAGAAAATTTAATTAAAAAATTATGAAGAAAAAAGTTTTAGCCTTGGGATTGAGCATGTTATTTTTTGGAAGTATGGCAACATCAACTTTCGGGATGGCCTTTAATCATCAGAATGTAGTTACGGTTGTTGATCATGATAAAAAACCCAAGAAGAATAAAAAATCCAATTCAAAGGAATGTACCATGAAAAGTGAGTGCCATTCCTCTGCAAAAACGTGTGACGAGAAAAAAAGCGCAAAAAAGACAAGTGGCGATAAAAAGTGACTTTTTCATTAATTAATTTGGTTTTAGACCTCCTGATGTTCTGTCGGGAGGTCTTTTTTTTGTAGCGGCGAATAAATTCGCCGCCAGCCTGCATTAAAAGAAAAGTACAAAACCGTTGAATATTAAAACTGTTGGTGAGGGCATCAACCGCGGAAAGAGCACCCCCCCCCCAGCCTGTTACTAATTTACCATCAGCTTTTTCACCTTTTGTTGCCCTTCCGACCGGATCGCAACAAAGTATAATCCCTGTTGGAAACCGGATATATTGAATGTCAGTTTTTTAAGACCGCCTGATAGCCTGCCGTTAAACAATTCTTTTACGGGCTTTCCCTGCAAATCATAAATTACGGCTTTCAGTGTAGTTTCCCTTTTCAGGTGCATTACCAGTTGAAAATAATGATCCGCAGGATTGGGGAATAGGGTAAAATCGCTGACTGCCCCCGTGGAATTGTTTTCGCCAATACCGACAAAGTCAGGTGTTTTAAGTTTTTTACTGGTGTATAGCCTGAATTCACCGGCCTCAAGTTGAATGGAGCTGTTTACGTTGGTTACTTCTATTGAATCACCGGTCCAGTAATCGTACCAGGTTCCGGTAAAATAAAAGTCCGGGTCAATGGAACCTTCAATTACATCAAAATTACCCAGAATGACAACCGACAGATCAGGGGATGACAACCTCATCCTTTTCGTGGCGTAATTGGTGAACATATCAAAATTATCACTTTTGAAAACGTCCTGATCTTTTTTCAACGCGATCAGTGACGCCCAGGTGTACATCAGGGTACGCCTTTCCCAGTTTTCGAGATAGTCCCATCGCGGGGGTTTTGGGTCGGTACGGCACTTGTTCTCCTGCATGCAGGGCCAGTTAATGGAATAGTCATAACCTCTTTCACCGAACTGCCAGATCATTTTTGGTCCGGGAACCGTGAAAAAGAAATTGGCTGCCAGGGCTTGCCGTTGTAATGCGGTAGCTGTATCTTTTACATCGTAATTGTCGCTTGAATTGCCATACGTTTCGTTTTTAAACATCAGCCTTTCTTCATCGTGGCTTTCCATGTAACCCATCACATGGGGATCGTTCCATCCCCGCTGTTTATAGGATATCCACGAAAAGTTCGATTTGCCATCCTCATTGTATCCCATAGTGGCCTCATTGTAATTGTAATTCATGTTGCCCCAGAGCATCATACCATAATTGGCCAGTACCTTTTCTTCGCTGTTCGCGGTAAAATGTTCGAGGATAACATACGCATTGGGTTTTACAGACCATATTTTATCGGCCATTCTTTTGAGGATGGCAATCCTGTCGGCATCGTAGTTTCCACCGGTATTGTTATTTGTAAAACCTTTTGTGAAGTCAAACCGGAATCCGTCAATTTTATATTCAGTCAGCCAATAGCTGTTTACGCTGTCAACAAAGTGTTGGGTATCCTTGCTTTTATGGTTAAAATCATATCCCCAGCAATACGGTTCGTGAGGACATATTTGGTTGAACCATGGATTGTTGGCTGCCGGCCGGTTGTTCTGGCTGTCCCAGTACATCATCACCAGCGGGCAGGTTCCGTAAGCATGGTTTAAAACCATGTCCATGATCACGGCAATTCCCCGTTTGTGGCATTCGTCAATAAAATGCTTGTAAGTGTCCCTGGGCCCGTAATATTTATCGGGGGCAAAATAATAGTTCGGGTTGTAGCCCCAGCTCAGGTTGCCTTCAAACTCACTCACCGGCATCAGTTCAATGGCATTGATGCCCAGTTTTTGAAAGTAATCGAGCGTGTCAGTCAAGGTGCTGAAATCGTGGGCATCAATGAAATCGCGTACAAGCATTTCATACACCACCAGGTCGGTTTCTGCCGGGGGATTAAAATCAGTTACCTCCCACTGGTAAGGTTGTTGTGCCGTTTGGAATACGGTGGCTATTCCCGAAGTTTTGTCTTCCGGATACGCAGGAATGTCAGGGTAAGTGCTGGGGCTGATGTATTTGTCGTTCCACGGATCGCTTACCTGGGCGGCATAAATATCGCCCACCCTGATTGTGCCGTCAATCAGGTATTGAAAAATATATTGTTTGCCGGGTTCCAGGCCGGTAATTTCCACCCAGTACCTGTTACTGTCGGGTGTTTGTTTCATGTAAACATCATCCGAAACCTGCCAACCGCAATAACTGCCCAAAGCAAAAACATATTTTTTATGCGGGGCATACAGGCAGAGGATAACCGTCGTATCATCAAGGTAATTAATTCCGTCAGCAACGCCTGCGGGTCTTTCTTCAATGGTTAAGGGCCGCCTCACATAAAAATAAAATGAATCGGCAACCCTGTTGGTATCATTTACCGCAACGGCTTTTATCCAGTTTGCACCGTAATGGTTAGCCGCCAGTTCATATTGGAACGAAGAACCCGTATCGGCAAATACTTTTTGGTTGTTAATGTAAAGAAATGAGGAATCGGAAAGGTTTGTTTGCCAGGTAACGTGTAATGTGTCAAGCAATTCGGCTATAAAAGGAGATTCTTCCGGGGAGGTGATGCGAACCGTGAGGGCCGGTATTTCAGAAACATCATAAAAAATATCTCCTCCGGATTCAGTTTTGCCCTCAAGCCAGGCCCCGTCAACCTCAGTAGCGCTTCTGAACACGAATGCCATCTTCAAAATGATCTCGCCGGCAGGTACTCCATAATAATCGCGAATAGACGGGCCAATGGTTAGTTGCCATAAATCCTCGCCAACCGGTACCATTTTGCAATCGGGAATATTCACCCCCCAATCGGCTTTTACATACCTCCAATCTGAACCCGATTGGCTTTTATCGGTTATTACACCCGTATGGGCATAAACCGTACCGTCGTAACCTGCAAGTCCGCCACTGCCTTCCTGCGCATTAAAAGTGACGGTTACTTCGTCTTGATCGGTTGGAAAGGGAGGATCAACAACAATGATCTGGGCGTTGATAAAATTGTAGAAAAGAATAAGAAAAATTATCGTGGAAATATGTTTGATCATAATATTTTCTGTTTAAGTTTTTATTGTAGTATGGATGCAAAAGTAACGGAAAAAGACGGGTGGCGAAGAGAATTAAATGCTGTTTTGTCGAAAACCGGGATTTGTTATTTTCTTATATGAAAAATCAGAAGGATTAATTACATAAAATAAAAAAAGCCGGTGGTTAACCGGCCTTCTTTCTTTCAATATGTTAATTTAATTCTTAATGAATTTAGCAGTTTGTATGCCCTTAGCGTTGTGGAGACTGATAATATAAACCCCACTTTGAAGATCACTGAGATTCATAGATACTTTTTCAGAAGCCACCTCAACAGATTTAACGACTCTTCCGCTAATATCAAATATTTCAATTCTGTTCACGTCATTAACGCCACTGACTGTTAACTTGTTTGTAACCGGATTTGGATACATGTCATAAGTGAATTCGGCTTTTCTGTTAAAAATCCCGAAATATATATCACCCCAAAGATTCGTGACGGTCATTGTAGTATCAACAGTTACTACACGGTTGGGATCTCCATTCCATTCACCATTATTCCAGCTTGCACTGTCATTAATTACCCGGAAATATTTATAATTGTAATCTCCTTTGTACATCAAGAGAGTAATCGTATATAGGGTAGTGTCTCCTGCTGAAGGTGTCAGTTTCAGTTCCGGAATGGAACCTGGTTCCTGCCATCCTGCCATGCTACCGGCAATATAGATATCGTCCGTTGACGGATTAAATGGATTTGCTTTGGACATATCTACATTAAAGGTAACAAAATAGGGTTTGTTTGCCCATACGTTGTCAAATGTCAGGCTGTCGGCAATGAGAATTGTAATACGGTTGGGATCTCCATTCCATTCACCATTATTCCAACTTGCGCTGTCATCAATTACCCGGAAATACTTATACATAATCAAGCCCGAGTCAGCTTTTAAAGTAATGGTGTAAATCATAGGGTTTCCCTCTGAAGAAGGTTCCATTTTGAAAGTTGAATCTTTACCGGGTTCTGTCCACCCGGCAAAAGATCCGGAGATATACACATCATCTGTTGCCGGATCAAAAGGATTGGCATTGGACATGTCAACATTAAATGTGACCGTGAATTTTGTCTGTCCCATTATAAATGTTCCTAATAACAGAAACATTAATAATGCACTGAATTTAAAAGTAGTTTTTCTCATAACGTAATAATTTTAATATTAATTTATGGTTATTTATGGTCAAAGGTAAAAAAACGTATTAACATTGATTAAAATAAAGCAATTATTTTAACGATTTTTAATACAAACCTCAACTTGTCAGGGACAGGTCCACCAAAATAATAGTAAAAATAAACGGTTAATTCATAACAAATTTGCTTGTTTTAATCCCGTTTTCGGTTAAAAGCTAATGATGTAAACACCGCTGTTCAGGCCAGAAGTGTTTATTGAAATCCTGTTGATTTCTACAGCAAAGGATTAAACCCTCTTCCCGGAAATAGCGGAAATATCAATCTTTATTGCGTAAACCTCCATCAATAGATTGTTAATGCCTGTAATTTGTGAATGATAAATATTTCAATCGTTTGCGGTAAAATCGGTTTTTAAAAGAAAATGATGTCAAAAAAAATATGACAAAGAATCCTTCCCCGGATGTAGGTTTGTTTTCGTGTTTACTCAGGTGGATTCGCGGATGATGAGGTTGGTTTTTATAATTTGTTTTTCCGTTTGGTAATTGTATGTTTGCTGATTAATCCGTTTCAGCAATAGTTCCGTGGCTTTTTTACCCAGTTCAAAACCAAACTGGTCAACGGTGGTCAGCTCGGGTTCGCAAATCCGGGAACTGCGGCTGTTTTCAAACCCGACAAACTTTATGTCCTTCGGAATTTTCAGCCTCAGTTTTTTTGCCATCTTCATTGCACCTATGGCAGTCAGGTCATTAACGGCAAAAACGGCATCCGGACGGTCTTGTTTTTTAAAGATGCTTTCTGAGATTTTAATGGCTTCATTAAAAGTATCACACGCATAAACAAGATTGGGGTCATAATGAATGCCATGATCTTCAATTGCAGTTTTATATCCCCGGAGCCTGTCTTTGCCAATTTGTAAATGTTGGGGTGCCGAATAAAAGGCAATTTTTTGGCAGCCCCTTGATAACAAATGTTTTACGGCTGAATAAGCACCTGAATAGTCGTCAACAATTACACAGTCGGCGTGAAGGTCTTCAACGGAACGGTCGAACAGTACCAGCGGGATTTCATTTTCGGTAAGTTGGTTGAAATGTGAATAATCGTGCGTATGTTTTGAAAAGGAAGCAAGAATGCCGTCCACACGGTTGGCCAGCAGAGTTTGGGTATTCAGCACTTCACGCATATAAGATTCGTTGGACTGAAAAACCATGACGCTGTAATTTCCTTTATAGGCCACCTCTTCAATACCGTTGAGAATGGTGGAAAAAAAATAATGTTCAACTTCGGGTATGATAACGCCAATGGTGTTCGTGCGGCTATTTTTTAGTTTCAGTGCGATCAGGTTGGGTTTATAGCCAAGCAGTTTGGCCAGTTCCTGAACGGCCTGGCGTGTTTTCAGGCTGATGTCGGGATGATTCTTCAAAGCCCTCGACACGGTGGAGATGGAAATTCCCAGTTTTTGGGCAATGTCTTTTATGGTGACTTGTCGTTTCATATATTTTTCTTCGGAAAGCAATTCCCGTCAGACAAAGTTAATGGTTTTAAGCAAACGATTGAGATTTATTTCAATTGGAAAACCACCTTCTTAGAGAGTGGATTTTTACTGATTCTATCACTGAATACCGGTTAAAAAATCCCGCCCAATGTTAATTTAATTTCTATCGCACTGCCCGGCCCGCCCCAATACCAGGGATTGATATAAACAAGTAGAAAGGGATCCCCTATGGTATATTTTATACCGTTTCTGGTTATTGAATGGGGAGTACTCATGGGGAAGTATTGAAAGCCGAAACTAAGGTTCATGGCCATGGTTTTAAACGGATACCATGCCCATCCCCAGGCAAGGCCAAAGCCATAAGTGTGAAATTTGTCGGAGATACTGAAACCATTGTCTTCATAAGAGTAGTTGATATTTTCAAGTTCAAAATAACCACTAATGAATTTTACTTGTAAAAAACCCCCGTTCCGGTTGTTTCTGTATGTATAAAAACGGTAAAACGGCGCGAACTTTAAGCCCGTATATATTTATGACATAAAGTTATATTAAAATGGTTGCACGCCGGAAAAGGGAAAAACAAACTTTTCCTGTTTTCATCATGGGAACACCCAAGCGAAATAGGTCACTTGAAATTATAAGAAGTACTGATGACAATTGGTATATGCAATTCCGGATGGGAAATCAATCCAGGTTTTTCAGCACAATGTATTGCCACGGTTCCAAGTCGAATTGATGGCCCACATCAATAGTAACTTTTTCATCACGGAACACATCGGTAAAATCACCAACAAACATGTCGCTGTCAATAGTGAATTTTTGTTCTTTTGCGCTTAAATTAATAATTGCCAGAATCCTGTTGTCATCTTTTTTTCGTTCGCAGGCAAAGACATTTTTATTCTGGTCTCTGCCGATCCTGATGATATCCCCGCCTGCAGTTCCATTCCAGAGGGCTTTGTTGTTTTTCTTCAACTCATTTAACGTTTTATAAAAACCACCCAGCGCCACATTACTCCAGTCAATGGTATCTTTTTCAAAGAAACGCAGGCGTTTTGCATTGGCTGCCTCCTGTCCGCTATATATCAGTGGCATCCCCGGAACCAGATAGGTCAAAACGGCAAAGGCTTGTGTGCCGTCACCGAGGCGTTCTTTGGTGGTTCCATTCCATGAATTTTCATCGTGATTGGAAGTAAAATACATCCGGTAAACATAGGATGGGAAAGTGTGTTTGCTCCAGGCCAGGTTACCCCAAATTTTGGAGGCTTTTTTCTTTCCTTTGACAATGTCGTTCATCAGGTGCATCATTTTCCAGGTGTAGTTCATGTCGAATGCATATTCAACCAGCTCCACGTTGTCTTCATCTTCGGCCAGCATGAAAACCGGCTTGATCTTTTCGAGACGTGTACGGACATCATTCCAGAAATCGGTGGGGACCATGCCGGCCACATCACAACGGTAACCATCAACATCGGCTTTTTTTACCCAAAACTCCAGCGCACGGATCATGCTGTCGCGCATGGCCGGATTGTCGTAATTAAATTCAATTACATCCGTCCAGTCGTAGGGCGAATGGAAACTGCCGTCTTCATTTTTTTCGTAAAAATCCGGGTGTTCTTTGGTCCATACATTGTCCCATGATGAGTGGTTGGCCACCCAGTCGAGGATAACGTGCATCCCCATCCCGTGGGCTTCGCTGACCAGGGCTTTCAGGTCGTCCATGGTGCCGAACTCAGGGTTTACGGCTTTGTAGTCCCTCACCGAATAATAACTTCCTAACGTTCCTTTCCTGTTTTTTTTGCCAATGGGCTGAACCGGCATCAGCCAGAGAATGTCAACCCCCATATCTTTCAGGCGGGGCAGATGTTTGCGGAAGGCATTGATGGTTCCTTCCGGCGTATATTGCCTGATGTTTACTTCATAAATGTTGGCATTGCGGCTCCAGTCTGCGTGCTTCATCTGTAATTTACTTTTTTCTTGTTTTTCTTTTTTTGCTGATGTCTGGTTGCAGGAGGTCAGGCCGGCGGATATCAGCAGTATCGACAGAGCCAGCGAAAATAGGATTTTTATGCGTTGTTTCATGATGAATATGTTTTTCTGTTTTGACATAATTTATTTTTTCCGGATAATAATTTCAGTCATCCGGCCATCCCATTCGAATACAATTACAAATCTACCGTTTTTATCGAAATAAAATCCTGTTGTTCCGGGTGCTTTTAGCGGTTTTATTTTTTTACCGTTTAGGTGTACTTTGTATTCTGCTTCTGCAATTAAGCCAATTACCGCAACTTTCATTTTCCGTGTTTCCGGCCTGCCCTCATAATCCTGTCCGTTTCTTTGCATTGTGAGTTGGAATTCATGGGGGCTTGTTTTTATCCCGGTGAAATGCAACAGTTCAAACTCACCTTTTTTAATGGTACCGAATGTTTTTCCGTCATCTTCAAACATGGTGTAACGGGAGGTGTCGCCTGTGCTGCCCGGATAATATCTAACGGTCAATTCTTTTGATGAATAATAATCGGTACTTTTTACCGGTTTCACCATGGGGATAAAAGAACCTTCCTTAACAAACAGGGGAATGGTTTCCAATTCGGTTTTCATTTTCAGCCATTGGCCTCCTTCAAAAGGTTCGTCATTCCAAAAGCTGTACCACCGGTTTCCGGGAAGGTAAACTTCCACTTCTTTTGCTCCCTGATTGATTATCGGGTGTACCAGTATCACAGGCCCAAACATATATTCCCCGGAAATGTTGTAAGTTGCCGTATCATCTTGAAAATCATAAAACAGCGGCCTGACGATGGGATAACCCATGACATTGGCCTGCGAGGCCGTGGTGTAAATATAAGGTAACAGACTGTAGCGCAATTTCATGAAATGCCGCACGATATCCTGCGTTTTCCTGCTAAAATAAACCGGTTCGGAAGGGATACCCGATCCGTGTGGCCGCAGGATTGGGGAGAAGCACGACATCTGCAGCCAGCGGGTGTAAAGTTCATCATCTTTGGTGCCCTGGGCAAATCCACCTGCATCGGAATGGATAAAAGGAAGCCCGCTCATGCTCATGTGGAGCATCAGTGGTAACTGAGCCTGCAAGCCATCCCAGCTTCTGGACACATCGCCTGTCCACGGGTAAATGGAATAACGCTGTGATCCGGCAAATCCGGTGCGGTTCAGGTTTAATAAGCGGACAGACGGATAATATTTCCTGTAATTGTCAAACAACATTTTATGCCAGTATTGGGCGTAAATATTGTGTACCTCATCGGCACTGCCATTAACATGAAACATGTCCGATGGATGGTTTTCGGGTTCTCCCAGGTCGCCCCACCAGCCGGCAACCCCGATCTTGATCTGTTTCACATATTGCTGCCAGAACCATTGCTGTGCTGCAGGTTTAAAAATGTCAATCAATCCGGCATAACCGAAATAAAAACCTTTGTCAATATATGTTTTACCTGTTGAATCGGTGGCCAGAATGTGCAGGCTGTCGGCGATCTTAAAATTTTTCAGTGAATCAATAATGTACGGTTCGGTGATCAGGATGGTTTTTACCCCTTTTTTTCTGAAGTTGCTGATCATTCCTTTCGGGTCGGGCCAGTTGGGTTTATACCATTTCAAACGGCCCATGGTTCCCTTGATGCTGTCGCCAAACCAATAAAAATCAATTATGACCGCATCAACCGGAAAATCTTTTGCCTGCATTAAATGTACGATGGAATCAGTTTCTTTTTGTGTTCGATATGCCATTCTCGATTGCAGATTACCCAATGCCCAACGGGGCGGTAGTGGCTGCCTGCCGGTGAGCAGTGCCCATTGTTGCGATAAATTGTAAAAGCCGGGAGCGGCAATGAAAAAGTATTTCATCAAACCGCCAATGGCACCCCATTCGAGAATGTTTTTATTTGTTTCACCCAGGTCGGCATAGCCTTTTTCCGGGTTGTCGAAAAAAAGCAGGTAGTGTTTGGATGAAACCAGCAGGGGAATTGAATAGTTCAGGTTTTTTGCCGGCAATCCGTAGCCGTATTTGGGCCGGTTGTAAAGGTTGTAACGATTGCCGTTCAAACTGAAATCAATAGCACGTTCCCCCAGCCCGTATAGTTTTTCCTGTTTCCCGATCTCAAATTGCAAGCCATCATTGTCCGTTCGCCGGAAGAAGCCGTTTTTTTCTTTCAGGATAGTGTCCCCGTGATAGCGATAGGCAATGAAAAAGGGATTTTTGTGCAAAAGGACTTCCAGACTATCGGTGGACAGTTTCAGCCATTCGGCAGTTTCTTTTAGATGTGTTTTGACAATGACCGGCTGGAGGATAACCGCACTGGAAGAGTCATGAACGGGTTTGTTTCCCTGAAAGTTTTTTACCTCAACAATAGTGGGGGTGAAAGGTATGATCCTCACCAGCCCGTGGTCGGTAAGTACGTTTAACCGGCTGCCATTTTCTTTATGAGAAAGGTATTTCCGGGTTTTTAAAAGATATCGCGGGGCTTTTTTAACCGGTGGCACAAATCCGTTTACCGGAACTAAGATATTTTCATTATCCCGGGTTTTTCCCACTTTGGAACCGTCCCGGTTACGGAACACAAAAGCCAGTTGTTGTGCCGTTTCATCATCCCGCAAGCCGTAAAAATTTTTGATGACAAAGGTGAAACTGAAAATTCCGTTGCCGCGGGCAGTCATTTTAACTCTTTTATCATCCTTTCCCCAGTTGCCGATAACATGTTTCCAGTCGTCCCCGTCAATGCTTTTGTTGGTGATGACTCCGGTACGCAGGTAAACATCTCCTTTCCATCCGGCAAGTTCTTTGTTGCCTTTGTTAGCATCGTAAAAAAGTGTGACCGTGTCATCTACCGGCGGATTGGGCGGCTCCAGCCAGGCCACCTGGGCCCCTGCCCGGATGGTCAGAAGTAATAGTAATATTACAAAGCCAATGCTTTTTATCATATCTTTTTGTTTTTCTCGCAACAAATTCCCCCTTTCCCAAAGAGGGTTCGGGGGATTGCTCGTTTGTTGATTTTCGCTTAACATTTAAACTTTACTTTATAAGCTCCACGATCACCGGCGATTTGGCCGGGACAATAATAGTGTCAAGGTTTTCGAATAATTTTCTGGTCAGGACACTTCGCCCTTTCGTGTAACCTTTCAGGTTTTCTTCAAAACGCGACAGGTCAACTTCCCTGTCTTTTTCGGCATTGTTCAGCATCACCATGACGGCTCCGTTTTTGTTGTGCCTGAAATAAACATACACTCCGTTCTCTGGAATATATTGTGTGAATTCCCCCGATTGGACCACTTCATTGTTTTTGTGCCAGTTCAGCAGTCTTCGCATAAAATTAAAAGCTTCCCTTTGCAAAGGTGTACGGCCTTGTTCAGTAAATGCACTGTTTTTGTCACCCGGCCATCCACCCGGGAAATCCTTTCGTATATCGCCGTGGCTTTTATGTTCCGTCCCGGTCATCAAAATCTCATCGCCATAATACAATTGCGGGATGCCCCTCACCGTCAGCAGGAAAACCATGCCCAGTTTGAATTTCCGGATGTCTTGTTGCACCTTGCTGAAAAACCGGTCGCCGTCATGGTTGTCGGCAAAAACAACAATGTTCATGGGGTTGCTGTAAAGCAAATCCCTTGAAAGGGTTTCATACAATGAAAGGGTTCCTTTGTCCCAACTGTCTTTTTCATTGAAGGCGCGGCTCATGGCATACATCAGCGGGAAATCGAAAACATTGGTCAGGTACGAACGGTAACCATCCTTATTCGTCGTGTTGTCTAACCAGTAAGCCACCTGCGAAGGATAATTCAGCCATACTTCACCCACCACGTTGAAACCGGGATATTCTTCGAGGATGGCTTTCATCCAGTCAGCCATGAAATCTTTATAGGGATAAGGATAAGTGTCCTGTCTGATGCCGTCCAATCCTGCATACTCGATCCACCAAATCGTGTTCTGAATGAGGAATTTGGCCAGTAATTCATTGTGCTGGTCCAGGTCGGCCATGGTCACATCAAACCATCCTTTCACCATTTTGTTATAGTCATATTCCGAAGCATGCGGGTCACTTTGCACGCCTCCCCTGTAGTTGGAACGGGTAAAAGCCGGCCATTGGTTGTACCAGTCATGGGTTGGCAGGTTATCGTTCCAGTAATAACCGGTCCCGCAATGGTTTTCCACCATATCCATGATAATCTTCAGCCCTTTTTCATGGGCAGACTTGACCAGGTTTCTATAATCCTGATTACTGCCGAAACGGGGGTCCACCTTATAATAATCGGTAATGGCATACCCGTGATAAGATTGCTGCGGCATGTTGTTTTCCAGTAGCGGATTCATCCAGACGGTTGTAACGCCAAGTTCTTTAAGATAGTCCAGATGATCGGCAATGCCTTTTATGTCGCCACCATGACGTCCCAGTGGATTGGAACGGTTGGCTTTTTCAATCATGCCGTCCACATTGTCATTGGTGGTGTCTCCGTTGGCAAAACGGTCGGGCATGAGCAGGTAGATGACATCGGAATTGTCAAATCCTTGGTGTAATGTGGGATTCGGGTCTCTTTTATTCAGCACGAAATCATATTCGGCTTTGGTTTTTTTACCCTGTTTGAACAAAATCTTAAAACTCCCGGGCCGGGTATCACTGTCCAGGATAAGATTAAGAAACAAATAATCGGAACTTTCAACATGAACCACATCGTGAAGTGTAACACCTTCATACTGAATAACCGGTGTGGTTGAAGAAATGCCTTTACCGTAAACCATCAGTTGCAGTTCCGGGTTTTTCATCCCTGCCCACCACGAAGGCGGGTCAACCCTGACCTCGGCGTATAACATGGTCCCAATAAAAATAAAGAGTAAAAAGAAAGGAAAACTTTTTATTTTCATAAGATTGATTTTTTTTGAGGGTTTGATTTGGGGTTTCAAAGATACGGATTAGTATTCAGTTGTAAATGTCTTCTGTTTCCATAATTCTGCGTGAAATTCTTTTGGCTGAAAAGGTTTTATCGGTTTGACCAAATGTCAGGATTACGGGAAGTGTGTAATACAGCCAGCACCTCGATGATGTGACCCTGAACACGGTAATGGATACCAAAAGGCTTTTGTTTTTAGATAACAAACCCGGGTTTCACGATATTTTACCTGAAATAATTAAGATGTGTAAAATTACAAAAAAACGGTTTCCCCGATTTGCCTGGGGCCCAGTATTATCGTAATTTTTTTACTCTCTTTTTTCGAAACTAAAGTTTTATAAAGTTTTCTTTTATTCATTCTGTTCTGAAAAAATATTTATTTTAGATTCAACTAAAACAAAAGTAAATATTATTTTGGAATAACAGTTTTTATTGGTAATTTTCATCAAAAGGAGTTTTAAAAGGCATAACAGATTTTTGCATTTTTGTAGTACATAAATTTCATGATGTTATGACAACCATAACAATAAAAGAAAATATCAATTGGGATAAAACGGAATTCGATAGTTTACAAGAATTCTTAAATTATTTGCTGAATACTGAAGAACCTCCCGGTACTTTATTTCCTCTTGACGATAAAGAAATTACTCCTGACATGGAGGAACGATTTAAAAAAGCATTAAATACTCCCAAATCCAACATGCTCAATATCTGATTTATGGAAGTATATGAACTGGATAATTCCATTTTGGAATATCTCCAAAAAAGAAATCTGGTTGATCAGTAGCAGAAAGCAAAAGAGTTGCTTAAACTAAATCAGTTAACTTCTGTACATTTTAAGAAACGACAACCTAAAACAGAAGGGAAATATTATTTCAGGATTACTAAAAAATACAGGGCAATTGGTGTTTTTGATGGAAAAGATTTCATTGTTACTGCAATATCAGACCCTCAATAGTTTAATCCGGTATTCTTCTTTTTAACTGCTTTTATTTGTTTCAATTCAACAATGAACTCCTATTGTATCATCAATGAATAGTACCCCTTTTTCCTATCTTTGCTCATTGCAAAAACCCTCAAAACAAAATGACGATGACCCCGAAAGATTTACTTTTTCATTACTGGGAAATCCTTTATCCCGAAACAGATACCGCTCTGCTGGAAGATTTTTTATCCCGCCTGACACCGCAATCCGACCATGCCGGTAATTCACAAAGCGACTGGTACAAAGACGCCGTGGTGTATTCGCTGTATGTGGACCTGTTCAACAAGGATTTTACCGGATTGATGGAAAAGCTGGACTATTTGCAGGAGCTGGGCGTGAGTTGCCTGTGGCTGTTGCCCATCCTGGACTCGCCCATGCGTGATGCCGGTTTCGACATCCGAAATTACGACCGTATCCGTGCCGACCTGCTCGGATTGGATGAAGGTTTCTCAAAAAAGGAACAGGAACAGGTTTTCGGGAACTTCTTAAAGGAAGCACACCTTCGGGGCATCAAAGTGATCTTTGACATTGCCATCAACCATTGTTCCGATGAACATCCCTTGTTTGCGGAAGCAAGAAAGTCGGAAGGCAATCCTTACCGGAACTATTTCATCTGGAGCAAAGATACAGGTTTATACAGCAATGCCCGACTTCTTTTCAAAGGTATAGAAAACAGCAACTGGGAGCCCAACGGTGACGGATGGTACTACTTTCACCGGTTTTTCAGCTTTCAACCGGATTGGAACTATAAAAATCCCGAAGTGCTTCTCGCTATGTCGGACAATCTGCTTTACTGGCAGAAAAAGAGCGTGGACGGTTTTCGGGCCGATGCCATTCCTTATTTATGGAAAGAAGAGGGGACAACCTGTGAAAATTTGCCCAAAACACACATCATCGTAAAATTCTTCAGGGCGGTGCTTGATTATGTAAAGCCCGATACTTTACTGCTGGCCGAAGCCTGTCAGAGACCCAGGGAGGTTGTCAAATACCTCGGCGATGGTGACGAATGCCATGCGGCTTACCATTTTCCGCTGATGCCCATGATGTTCAAAGCCATTGCTGCCGAAAGCCGAACCCCTGTTGTCCACACCTTAAGCCCGGAGGTTACCCCGCCAATACCTGACAATGCCCAGTGGTTCACCTTCTTGAGAGTACACGACGAGCTAAGCCTTGAACTGGTGTACGTTTCGGAAGAAGACTGTAAATTCATCCATGAACATTATTGCCATAAGCCCGAATGGGATTTCAGGGTGGGGGAGGGTGTTTCGGCCCGCCTTTCCGAGTTGATGCAAAGAGACCCCCGAAAGATAGCGCTGGCCTATTCGCTCATGCTGACGCTGACCGGAACGCCGGTGGTCTATTACGGCGATGAGTTCGGGAAACTGAATGACAAAGAATATTACAAAGAACAAATCAAATTGACAGGGAAAGATGACACCCGTTTTCTGGTCAGGGGCAGGATTGACTGGCAGGTGCTGGAAAATGTATTGAAAGACAAGGAAAACTTTCATTCCGTAATTTACACTACCATTAAAAATATGCTGGCTGCCCGACAGTCCATGAAAGTGTTCGGAAGGGGAGAGACCCGGTTTTTGGGTTCACCGAATGAGATACTTGCTTATGTTCGTGAAATGCCGGGCGAGAAGGTGCTGGTAGTGAACAACCTGTCATCGGAACCGCAAACCTTTAACCATCCGTTCCCCGATGAAAACCTGGTGGTTTTACATAATGAAGGTTTCCTGATGGATGACCACCGTGAGGAGATAAAACTTGAACCGCACGGGTTTGTGTGGTTTGTCGTTGTATCATAAAAAAAGTACTTTTTTGATATAAATTTATGTAATTTTGTATTTATGAGCTTAATAAAAAAGAAATACATATTTAATAAACAGCATAATAAGATTGCTGTTCAAATCCTGGTTGATACTTTCAAACAAAACGATGAGATACTGGAGAATTATGCATTGATTCAATTGATGGATGAAAAACAGGGATGACGATACTTTGACGTTAAATGAAGCAAAAGAAGATTATTCGGGACTTGGTAAAAAATAATGAAAGTTACTTACCGCAAAAAATTTCTGAAAGACAAAAGGTTACAAAACGAAGAATGCTGTCTCAAATTTAATTTAAAAACAAAGAAATGATTTACGAAATCATTGTCTTTTTGGTTTTCAGCATCATCCTGAGCATGGTGGGACTGGGTGGCGGAGTGCTGTATGTTCCCCTGCTTTTGTTTTTGGGGTATGATTTTCAGGATTCGTCAACACTCAGTCTTTTTCTGATAACCGTAACCGGATTTTCTGCCTTTACCCGTTTCAGAAAAGCAAAACTGGTGGACTGGAAACTGGCACTTTTTATGGAATCGTTTACCGGATTGGGGGCTTTTACCGGCGGGTTAACATCTGTTCACTTTAACGAATTGTATCTTAAACTGGCCTTTGCAATTGTTCTGATGGTTGCTGCTTATTTTATGTTGAAAACACAAAATGGTTTAGAAAAAAAGCAGTTGTTAAAAACCGGCAGGTTCTACTGGAAACGTGAGTTTGGGGGTAATTCATACAGCATTAGCATTCCGCTTATCATACCGGTTGCTTTTTTAATTGGTTTTGTCGCCGGACTGCTGGGCATTGCCGGGGGGGTGTTCAAAGTACCGATCATGATTCTGTGGTTTGGCATTCCGGCAAAAATTGCCGTTGCCACCTCTTCACTTATGGTGAGTTTTACAGGTTTGCTTGGATTGGGAGGGCATTTGATCAATAACCAACCCGACTGGAAACTTGCCCTGTCATTGGGTATTGTGGTTTTTATCGGTGCAAAAATCGGTTCGAGAATTTCAATTCGCCTGCCTGAAAAAAGTGTAAAAAAAGTGATGTCTTTTGTTCTGATAGCGTTGTCTGTTTACATGATTGTCAAATCAGTGCTTTCGATGATTTAATTTCTCAGTTGCCTATGAAAAGAATAATTCTTTTTCTGACTCTTTTTCCTTTTGTTTTGACCTGTGCCGGCAAAAACCCGCGGGTGGTCATCAGGACGGAACTGGGTGATATCACAGTAGAACTGTATCCTGACAAGGCACCCGTTACAGTAGCCAACTTCTTGAAATATGTAAAAGAAAAACGTTTTAAAGAAGCCACTTTTTACAGAACGGTAACGGCAGACAATCAGCCGGACAATGAGATTAAGATCGAAGTGGTTCAGGGCGGTTTGTATGAAGACCAGCATCCCGATATGCTACCGCCGATAAAACATGAAACCACAAAAGAAACGGGTGTCTTGCACAAAAATGGTGTGATCAGCATGGCCCGCAACGAGCCGGGTACGGCAACAAGTGAGTTTTTTATTTGTGTCGGCAAACAGCCCTCGCTGGATTACGGCGGTATGCGAAATCCCGACGGGCAGGGTTTTGCTGCTTTCGGGAAGGTGGTTGCAGGGATGGATGTAGTTTGTAAAATACACCGGTCACCGGCAGAAGGGCAATGGCTGAAACCGAGAATCAGGTTTTTAAGTGTTGAGGTGTTGGAATAGTTTTGATGCATGTTGTATCAGGCTTTCAGTTTCCCTGACCTTCAGGCCTGGGATGAAGGCCGCAAACGATTTCATTAAAACATTTTATTCCAGCTTCTGACCAGCACACAATTATTGTTGTCCATCGTTATCAAAAACATCGCAGCAACGTATAGCCTTTGTTAGGTGCTGGGCTTTCTTCATTTCTACCATTTCTTTCAATTTTGTTAGCATCTTTCTCAGCGTGGGCTTATTCATTTGTTATCTCATTTGCTATTAATTCAGCTTGTTTCAATACGGTTTCTGTTGCCAGTTTTTGCATATCCGGTGGATAGCCGAATTGTCTCAAAGTCCGTTTTATTATTACTTTCAATTTTGCTCTTACACTCTCTTTTA